>DUHU01000127.1:9034-9707 GCA_013330765.1 Candidatus Poseidoniaceae archaeon
CATCCATTCATTTGGTGGAAACGTGCTCTGCTATGGGCGTTCAATGATGAAGCCCTTCATGATCAAGGCCTTCGTTGAAGAGCTTGAAACCTGCACCTGGGAACAGAAGGCCATCGCAGTCGCCAGCCACAACGGTGACACCGAACACGTGGCTGCTGCACAATCCTTGCTCAACGAGTCCGAATGGCCCCTGATGCTCACGCCACTGGACGTGCCGCTGATTCAATTCGGCCGCCAAGTCCGTCGTCCTCGTCGCTGGTACCACACCTGCTCGGGCGAGCACTCCGCCATCCTTCGTGGATGCCGCGCAAAGGGGTGGAACCGGGCGGGATACACGCTCCCCACGCACGAGGTGTTCCATGCCTACATGGATCAAATACGACGCTTCCTCGGCGAGGAGTGGACCCCGCTTCGCATCGCCAAAGACGGCTGCGGACTGCCCACGGTCTCCAACACGGTGGCGGAGTTGGCCCAGATCTATGCCGGCCTCGTCGCCGACCGCCACGAGGACTGGATTTGGGAGGCGATGTGCCGCCATCCAGACCTGGTCGGTGGATTCAACCGGTTGGATTCCACCATCATCAAGGCCGGTGGCGGAGAGGTCATCGCCAAGGAAGGCGCGGACGGATTGCTAGGCTTGGCCATCGCCCATCCCGACTATCCCAAGGGCCTC
>DUHU01000174.1 GCA_013330765.1 Candidatus Poseidoniaceae archaeon
GTCGAAACAGACGATGTGGTTGAGCTGGGACAGTTCGAGGAGCACGGCCCCCTCGTCGGCTGCCTGTTGTTCGAGGCTGCCGGAGCCTCGACGTGCAAGCCGACCGACCTGAACCTCGGCGTTTTGATCGGCCAACCGTCGAAGGGTGGCCAGGTCTCCACGCATCGGGACCCTGCAGTCGACCTTCGCTTCGCGGCGTTCCTCAAGCCATGCCTCAACCCCATCGAGAAGCGGGACGGGGGTCAACAGCAACCGGGGCGGACGCCGTGATTCATAATGTTCCGCGACGAAAGCAGAGACGGTTTCCCCAAGGTCGCCACGATGGACCATTGGCCACACCTCTTGGGATTGCACGATGCCCTCGTCGGCGTGCAGCACCACGACAGCGGCAAGATCGCCTTGGACCGCGACACCGATGGCGTCGCTGTCACGGTAGAGTCGGCTGGAAACCACGTGCTGGGAGATGACTTCACGCACGGCTCGAATGCGATCTCGAACCGTCGCCGCGTGTTCGTATTCCTGTGCCTCAGAAGCGGCGTCCATCTCAACGGCCAATTCTTCCAGCAAGTCCGTGGCTTCACCGTCGAGGATCCGTTTCACCGTACGCACCCGCTCAGGGTAGCCTTCCGGGTCAACACATGGCCCCCGACAGAGCCCAATATGGCTGGCCAGGCATCCTTGTTCTCCCCGGCAATCCTTGTCTCGAATTCCAAAGTACCTTCTCAAAATCTGCATCACTTGTTTCGCAGCCCCAGCGTTTGGGAAAGGTCCCCATCGGTGCGCGTCTTTTGGAGGGTGACGCGTGTACATGATGCGCGGAAATTCTTCGTGGGTCAGGACAAGGTACGGGAAGGATTTGTCATCCTTGAGCATTGAATTGAACCTCGGCTTGTGCTCTCGGATCAGTTGGCGCTCAAGGATGAGGGCCTCCTGAGGCGTTGGGGTCACGATGCATTCGATGTCGTCCGCCCGGGCGACCAATTCCGGGATCATCGCTCGATCGGGCGTGGTCGCAAAATACGCGCGAACGCGATCTGAGAGGCGCGTCGCTTTGCCGACGTAGAGCACACGCCCTTGGACGGTCTTGAACAGGTAGACGCCAGGGCGAGCGGGCAGGTCAATCCCTGCAGCGTCAACGGGCACATCACCGCCCCCGTGAAGCCTCTGCTTCGTTCAGCAGGGCTTTGGCGGCGCGCATCGAACCGGCTTGGCGGTGCAGCGCAGCAGCGTGAAGCAACTTCGAACGCTTCGATGTGCCTTCCGTCAAGCGCGCGAGAGCGGTGGCATGCCGGGCGAGCAGCCGTCGCACAGGCAGGGAATCTCCCTCTGGAAGGGTCAGCCTTGTCGCAGCCATGTGGGCGTCTTCGTGGCCCTCGTGCACCGTCCGTTCCAGCAGGGACATCCGAAGGGCGATGGCGCTCAGGTCGTCACGACCGTTGAGGTGCTCGTCCAAGTCCTCCATGAGTTTTGGAGCAAGTGGATCGTCCGAAATGGCGTGGCGCCAGCGTAAATCGGTGACGGCCTGCGACGAAAGTGCATCGGTTGAAGCCAAGTCCGCAAGCAGTTCGACGGCTTCGTCGAAACGGCCTGCAAGCACAAGGACGCGGAATTTCAGCAGGCCGCTCGCCACCACGGCCGAGCGGCGTTCATGGACCGGGATTGTGGCTGGATTCATGGCATCGAGGTGCGCCAAGAGTTCGCCAACGTCGTCGTTCTGCTCCGGAAGGCGGTCTTCGATGCGTGCCGTGATCAACGCGATCCGTGGACGAAGTGCGTTGCTGGATTGAACCGCATCGAGCAGAAGCCCCTCCGCTTCTTCCGTTCGCCCTTCCAACCGAAGCAAGGCAGCCTGTGCGATGGCATCCGGAGCCGCCATGGCATCGAGATAACCGCGGGCGCGTTCGACTTCGCCCCGCTGGACGGCCACGTCCGCAGCCACGCCCAGCAGCGCCTCACGCTCCTCAGGAACTCGAGCAAGGGCGTCTTCCAACACGGCGCTCAGCCGCCCGAGGCCGTCGTTGTTGGCCGCCATCACCGCCGCCGCAGCCTCGGCCACGCCACCTTCTGCGGCCATGATGCGGTGATGCATCACCAGCAAGGGGGCCAGCGTGCTTTCGCTCTCCGACCAGTGGGCAATCCCCTGCGTGATGGCTGCATGACGTTGTGCCCCCTCCATGGTTTCGAGGCGAACGTGACGGACAAGGGCGTGGAGTTGCAGCCCACCCGTTGACCACCACTGCAGGAGGGCTCGCTCGTCAAGGTCCCCAACCAACTCCGTGTTTCGCAGGTCATCGCCCGAGAGGGCGAAGGGGAGGAGGGCGAGTTCGTCAAGGGCTCCTGATTCTCCTTCTGTGAGGTTGGACAGCACCGCTCGAGTGACGAAACCTTCGATGTCGTCATCGGACTCTGGCAGGGTCGATCCAGGCCGGTAAAGGCGCAGCGCAAGCGGGTGCCCGCCAAGCCGAGAGAGCACCGCATCGGCGTCCTCAACGTCTCCAAGGAGATGCATGGCCGCGTCGTCCTCAAGGGGATTGAGCACGTGCTTTGGAACCGTTTCGGGGGTGCGGAGCGGCGCACGCCCCACAAGCAACCAACGGGCACCGTTTGCTTGACCGACGGAAGCCGCCCAGATGTTCTCAGCATGGATTGCATGCATGTTTTCGCAGCCGTCGATCACAATGAGTTCTGAATCCGGTCGATGCTGCAGCCATGCTGCTGCCGATTGGTCGTCCACATGGACCCCGGTTTCATCGAGAATCGATGCGAGGTCGCTGAGGGCCGAATATGGGTCCATGGTTGCCCAGCGGACCGTGCCGCCTTCGTTGCGCCACGCGTCGGCCAAACAGCGGGCAACGGTGGATTTCCCGACGCCGGCCAAACCCGTGATCGCAGCGGTGTTGTGGTCCAGCAGCACCTGGTGCAAGGCCGCAACGTCCGACTCTCTGCCGTATGCGGGACCGACGGGATCATGTTGTCCGAACCATGGGCCTTGTGTCACCGCAGGTTCGGCCGGTAATTCCAACGTTTCCAACACCCGTCGACCCTCTTCAGTGAGGTGATGGACGCTTCGACGTCGCCGTCCGCCGTCGATGACGTGAGCGCTACGGACGACGACCAATCCCTCCTCCTCCAACAGATTCAGTGGGACATGGAGTGCCGATCGGACCAGCCCCAAACCCTCCGCGATGCCTGGCAAACTGAGGTCCCGGGGCACGTCCCACGCCTCCCGCAGCCCGTCCGAAAATGGACCGAGCCACCGGAGAATCCTGGCCTGCGCTTCGGGGAGCACGTGACGAGGTTGCTCCCGTCGCTCAAGTCCGTTTCGCTGCCTCCATCGCCTCGCATGGTCAGCAGTGGGCAAGGTTGAACAGGCAACGTCAGCGGTTGGGAGACGATGCAGCGTCCACTCTCGACCGTTCGCAGCGTCTTCTTGGTGGCCTTGATGGTCATGGCGGTCGTGTTACCGATGGCGACTCCGGGTCCAGCCGACCTCGCAGCGTTGCCTTCAGAGGACGCGGTTGCTGGACGGGCACAAACGACGTGGAGCGGGACCGTCCTTCTCTCCAGCACCACCACCGTCGCGGTGAACGATGAATTGGTCATCTCGGCGTGCACCACCGTGCAACTCGGTTCAGGTGTCCGCTTGGTTGTGGACGGTCGACTCACCGTGCAGGGAACGACGACGTGCCCCGTGATTTTCGAAGCCGCTGGATCCCTCGATCACGAGGGCATTCAATTCAACGCGTCTTCGCTTGGTCGTGGTTCGCGCATTGACAACCTGACCTTGCTTGACGCGACGTATGGAATCACCATGTTTGGTGGCGATGCACGCTTCCACAACCTCACCATCGATTCCCCTGACCGCGTGGGCATCGACCTGTTTGGCGCCACGCCTGTGTTCGAGGATTTGACGGTGGTGGATGCAGGGCAAAACGCGATCCAAACGGATTGGCGTTTTGGCTTGGGCCTCTCTGTGGGAGCCGGCTCAGCTCCCGTCGTCAAGCGCGCTGACTTCAGCGGCATCACCACGCGTGGACTCAACGTTTGGGGAGGGTCCGGGGGGGTGTTTCAGGACATCACGATGGACAACATCACCGGCTCGTCATTGGCCTACGTGGCCGGCGTGTGGGTCGAGGACAGCGTTCCTTTGCTGCAACGTATGAGCATCGATCGTGCGGACAACGGCCTCGTCGTTCGGCACGTGGATGACACCTTGCGGACCCGGGCGGTCGTCAAAGACATGGACATCAGCAACAGCATGTACCGTGGCGTGCTGATCGACAAAGAGAACCGGACGAATTACACCAACTACGAATCGGCGGACATCACCGGTCTGACGGTGACCGGCACGGGTGGCCCTGGTGCGAAAACCCCCGGCATCGCCGAGGCGGCCGTGGAAATCAACGCGACTGGGGCTTGGCTCGAAGACGTGCTCATCGACGGGTGTTCCACCGTGGGTCTTCGGATGTATTTCACCGACGCATCGAGCACCATCAGGAATTTGACCGTCGTTGATGCCGGTGATGCCGGTGCAGGCGCTGGGGCACATGCGTCTGGTGTCGCGGTCCGGTCCGGGTATTTCGCTCCGACTTTCGACGGTCTTTCCGTCTCCGGCTCGCCCGGTTCCGGGGTGCACGCCTCAGGAGGCGGTTCGATGCAAGGGAGCACCTGGAACCTCAGCAACAACAGCGAATACGGGTTGCGCGTCGATTACTCCGAGGTTATCGTTGACGGCTTGTTGCTCGACGGGAACGGCTTTTCTGGCTTGTTTGTTGAAGACGGGCGAAGCGTGGAGTTGAGCAACCTTACCGCCTCGAACAACGGGCAAACCGGCGTTCTTGCAGGCCAACAAGCCGGTCTGCACTACCTTCGCTCCAACGACATCGAATCCAACTCAGGTGACGTCAGGTGCCAGCACTGTGAGGTGCGTGGGAACGCTGGAAGCGGCCTTGTCATCGAAGATTCCGTCGATCTGTGGATCGAGGACCTGCTCGTCGAGGACGTCGCACCGGGCATGATTCCCATCGCCATCGACAACAGCAACCTGAACATCGGTCAGCGTGGCGGGCGATTCCGCCTGATGAACATCACCGTCTGGGCCAATGCGACCGACGGGAATGGAGACGCTCTCCCCGCAGTTGACGTGCAGGCGGCGGACGGAGCCATCGAGGGGCTCGGGCTCCATGGCGTGCACGCCGGCGTTGAATGGAACGCAGACATCCCCGGTCAGCGCGTGTCCTACCTGCACGACGCGACCCTGGACGATGCAGGTTGCTTGGCTCTCAGTGACCAAAAGCTGCTCCGCATCGATCGGCTGGACATCACGGGCTGTGCTGAG
>DUHU01000026.1 GCA_013330765.1 Candidatus Poseidoniaceae archaeon
CAAACCCGCGACCACCCGCTGGTCGAGCAAGGCCGTTTTGAGCGGGGTGCGACGCCCCGCAAGCGCGCGTGCAAAGGCTTCAGGACTCCACACAGGTGCACCGTCCATGACGCCCTCAAGGGCCAAGGGTTCAGGCCCCAGATGTGCCATGCCCGTAAGCACCGATTCCATCCCTGAATGAAGTTCAATCCAGCCAAACCGACGTGGATCGGTGTAGACCGCAACCTGGCCGTCCTCAAACCGCAACACAAGATGGTCGTGTTTCCCAACGCCTGCTTCGGCTTCCGACGCCTGAACCGTCCGGTGATAGACGCCAAGGGTCTCACCTTCGGAGGCGCGATGCAACGTCCACCGGCCTGACATGCCCAAGTGGGAAAGCAGCACCTGTCCGTCGTCCAACTGCACGACAAGATGCTTGGCCCGGCGTTGGACGGCGCGGACGACGCTTCCGGTCAATCGTGCTTCCAAGCCTTCTGGAAACGGAAAACGGAGGTCAGGACGACGCTGCTCAACCGAAACAATGCGCCGGTCGGTCCACGCCTCGGCCAAACCACGGCGAACGGTCTCGACCTCGGGGAGTTCAGGCACGGTCGGGCCCCTCCACCACAAAGAGAAGGTGATCGTCTTCGAAGCCCTCCAAGTTGATGACCTCGTCCACGTCCAAGCCTGCCTTGGCGAGTTCCTCTTCGACGCTTGCCCGGAGGGCTCCAGCGTCGGTCCCGCGGTCGCTCTCGACCTTCAAGGAGAGCAGCCCTCGACCTCCGGGTTCCAAGAAGCGCTCGCAGGCGGAGGTGAAAATTGAGGCTTGATGCGCTTGTGCCACATCTTGGAACACCCATGACGCTCGGCGTGGAAGCCATGCCCGCCATGCCGCTGGACGTCGTGCATCACCGAGGACAGGAACCAAGCCAGGGCGGGCGTGAGCCAAACGCGTCAAGTCTCGCAAACAACGAGGCGAGAGGTCCACGGCCACCACTCGACCTGGGGCCTCGCCATGACAGACGATGTCGTGGATGTGACTCACCGTGGTCCCGTGGCCCGCCCCCAAGTAAAGCACGTTGGCCCCCGGCACCGGAAGCAAGCGCTCGGGAGATCCAGTGGTGCGGAGCAATCCCGAGGCCACCTTGGAACGACGGGGGTCCCAACGGCGCCATTCACCGCCCTTCACCTTGCGCAGCGTTTCCCCGTAGACGGTTGTTCGCGGATGTGCAGACCACGTCCATGGGCTGCCGCGGTCCAGACGAACCGCCTCTGTCAGCGGGCGACCGGGTGGCCTTCCCGAACCACCGCCCACCTTCAACGCCCCCCGGTGCGGGCCGGTGGGCGCGGATGGGCGGCACGAATGGCCAGGACCTTTGCGTCGAATTCAGCCACTGCCTCAGCCGTGAGGGGTGTCCCTTCGTAGGCGTCGAGGCGGGCCGCGATGCTGCAACGGCCGGCCAAGGTCCGTGCAACCTTTCCACGCACCCATTGGGGAGACCGCATCACCCATGGGTGGGCAAAGAGGAAGCCGTGTTTCGGTGGGGGAGAACCGGTCCTCAGATGGGCAAAGAAGGCCTTCTCTGCACCGAGCACCTGCACTGTGCTGGAAGGTAACTTTGCCAAGCGATCGCGCCCCCCTGCTCCCACGCAAAGACGTGCGGCCAGCATGGGGCCAATCAGGGTGCTCAGGCTCGGAAGGTGTGTTTCAGCGAGGGTGTGAAGGGCGGCTTCGAGGCGATCCAATCGACCTTGTACCTCGACCGCTGCTGCACCGTGGTCCCGAAGGCTGCGCCACTCGGAGCGAGCCGGGAGGTGGACAGGAGTCTGGAGACCAAGGTGACGAGCAAGACCGCCCAAATCATCGGCTTCACCAAGCGCTCGAGCCGTGCCCATGCGGTCACGGTCCAGGTCCAAGTCGGGAAGGAAAAGCCCGAGCCATTCGACCAAGCGGGACACACGAACGTTGCTGGCCACGCGGACCTCCTCCATCGCACGATGCAGATGTTCGAGTCGGCGGTCAAGATCGCCCGCTGCGTCAGCAACCCCACGCTCCGCCAATCGAATGGCCGCTTGGTCAAGGAAGCCGAGGTCCTCCTGCGTTGGTTCAGGCAAAGGACCCTCGCCGACCGCTTCCACGGCGGATTCCGGAAAGCGTTCGAGAAGTTGGGTGGCCTCGGGCGTCAAACGGCTTTGCCCCACGCGCTCAAGCCGTTCCACTGCACCTTGCACTCCACCACCGCCACTCCATCGAAGTCGATCGACTTCAACACCGTCCGCGTTGACGAGAATCGCAACGTACCAATCGTGAAAGAGGCGCACGTCGGGACGAGCAGGCCATGGGCCAAGACCCTTCGCTCTTGAGAGCGACCCTGCGAATGTTCTAAGTGGCGGGACGACCGGCCTCTGCCATGTTCTGTCCGAAGTGCGGGACCTTGTCCTTCCCTTCCCCGTCCGGTGAGATTGCCTGCACGAACTACAAGTGCGGCTACACTGGCCCTGCGAAGTTGGTGGTCAAAGGCGCTGACGGGAAGTCTGTTGACCTTTCCAAAGCGAAGTCGAAGACGAAAGCCGTCGACCGTGAATATGAGGTCATCAAGGACTCCGACAAGGCGCGTGGCGTCTTGACCAGAGGCAGTTACCTCTGCCCAAAGTGCGATTGCGACGAAGTCTACTCCTACCTCGAGCAAACCCGCTCCTCGGACGAACCAGAAACCCGCATGCTGACCTGCAAAGAATGCGACCACGGCTGGCGCGAATACTGATCAGGCTTCGCCTCGACCGGACCGGTACGCGTCGAGCACCGCACGCGCGATGGCTTCGGGATCGTTGACGATTTGACGGTCGATGACGGTTGAACCGACAAAGGCATCCCCCGCGACCACGGAATCTTGCATGGACAGGGATTTTCCGTCCGACCGCGCGGATTGTTGTTCCATGTCGTCCTCAAACCGGGTCTGAGCTGCTTCGAGCAAGACGATCTCTGCACGACGTTCAATCAAGTCATGCTCGAGCCGTGAAACATGACGGCGAGTCTCGGAGAGTTCCTCTTCCAAAGCCGATGCGCGTTCGTTGGCTTCGGCCACTTGCCGGTGCACGGCATCGAGGACCTGTTGGAACGAGGCGGGCGTCGTGCCTGGCGCGACGGGCGTCAAAGGGTCGAGGCCTGAGTTCAGGCCACGGTGTTGAACCGCCGCTTGAGGAGGCTGTGGTTGCGTAGCGCCTTGCGTAAAGACGGCAGGGTAAGCGAGAATGTACTGCGTCACGGGCGCAGGTCGCCATTGTTGACCACGCCGAAGGCGACGCCAGCGAGAACCCAACGCAATGGACTGCAACCAACGTGCCAACAAATGGAATTCAAAGACGCTCAACACGACGGCCAAGGCCAACAGTTGAGGTTCATCACCGTAGAACATGATGAGGTCGAACAACACCGCAAGAAAGGCACCTCCCAACAGGACAAGCACACCAATGCCGAGGGTCTGAGCCCAGAGGGATGCGCGACGAACGTTGGCGAAGGCCTCGTCGCTCATCCGCATGTGCACCCGGACGCGGGTGTAGTAGGGCATGGTGATGAGCAAGATCCCGACAAGGACGGCAACTGGGCGCGTCAACCAGTGACTTGCGTCGAGGAAGAAACCCCCGCTCATCGGGTCACCTTCCATTCCACAAGGGACATTTGTCCCGGCTCGGCCAAGAAGGTATCGTGTTTCAGTACCCTTCTTGCTCAACGCGAGGAGCGAGGAAATACTTCACGGAACCGCTGCCGTCGCTGAAGGTGAAATCCATCGCGAGGGGGAAGTTTTCGCCGAAAGCGATGGTCACGCTCTCGATGCTGCCAAACACCTTACCAAGCGGCACAAGGTACGTCAGGCTGTACTGGGACTTGGCCGGACTTTCGCAGGTGATGCCTTGCAATTCGTCTTTCCCATAGACCA
>DUHU01000153.1:0-6153 GCA_013330765.1 Candidatus Poseidoniaceae archaeon
GAGACGTCGCCAGTGGTGGTCCAGGTCATCGTCCACATCGTGCCGTCAGAGCTCGATTGTGCGATGAGGTTGGTCATCATACCGTCCCCGTCGACTTCCTTGTCAGCGGTGACGTTCCCGATGCCGAGTTGACCGTTGCATCCTGCATCGTTGCACACCTCAACGGTCACGGTGTAGGTGGTGCCGTGGGTGGTGGAAATGCCGGGGTGCGTGTAGGTCTTCACTTCGGAAGTGAAGTCCTTGAGGACAGCTGCATCGCAGTTCGCATCGCTGGCTTCGTCACAAATTTCCATGATGAAGCGCTCGCCGATGGACATCTGAGCCGTGACGTCCCAGTTCATGACGAGGGTACCGCCTTCGCCTGCGACGGCGGAGAAGCCTTGAATGCCTGCGCTGGGCGGCAAGGCTGCCTCGAGGGAGCCACCGAAGAGCACGAAGGTGCCCGCCGTCAGGGTGTTCTGGTCAGCAGGGAGATCCCAAGTGAACACCGACATGGTCGGGTCCGTGCTGCTGTCGGCGGGGGTGCCGTCAACAAGCTGGTACATGCTGCCTTGATTGAACCAAATGCTGCCCTCAACGCTGGTGCCGGCCTCGATGAGCGACTTGGGGACCGTGAAGGTCATGCCGTGGCTCAAGACACCGCTGGCCTCGTAGGAGGTCGCGGGGCTGAAGTCAATGGCCGCCACAGCGTCGTACGCGCCGGTGTAGCCGGGCAGTTCCATGCCGGCGTATCCACTGGTGTCAGCGTCCGTTGCGGTGATGGTGAAGTCGCTGGTGCTGGCGTACTGCAGTGCGTAGGAGACCATCACGCCGCTGTCAGCGGTGGTGGCCTCTGCGGACACGTCGTTCCAGATGATGAGATCCATGAACTCCGAAGTGGAAGCGCCGTTGTCGTCGGTGACGGTCACGGCCACACGGGGGTTGGTCATGTAATCCGGCACGATCTGGAAGGTGCACTGGGCACCGATGGCGCCAACGCCACCGCACATGCCGAGTTCGACATCGTCGACGCTCCAGGTGTAGGTGAGGCAGTCGCCGGCGACGCAATCCACGTCGAAGGCAAGCACGTCAAACTCGAGTGGCGATTCTTGGGTGACCACGAGGTCGCCGGTGTTGAACATCGTCAACGAGAGCACGCTGGGCTGGTTGTTGACGACGTCAAGCGTCATCGTCTTGCGGTTGTTCGACATTTTCTCGTCGCACATCTCAGGGTTTTGGGTGCTGCACTCTGCAACACGGTCTGCGGTTTCGTCCCAGATTCCGATGAAGGTGAGGTCGGCCTCAAACTTGTACTCGCCGACCGTAAGGGCAGCGGCGTTGTTCAGCATGACGCAAGCGGAGCCGAACACGTCGGCCTCTTGGGGCGTAGCACCTGCTCCACCGCCGAAGGTACCGAGCATCTTGTGGGTGTAAGAAGGAGCGAGGCCGGTGGGGCATTCGTCGGCGTTGTAGGTGGTTTCGGTTCCGGTGGGGTCGGTCACGGTGAAGACGACGCCCCACTCGACCATCTTGTTGATGTCGGAGCCGAAGTGTCCCACGTTCGCGTGAAGGAGGGTGGTTCCCACGCGGAGGTCGAAGTCCATGCCGTCTTGGACGACAGAAGTCGGTTCGCCAGAGCCGTCTGCACTGTAGCCTTGTGCGACGGAGAGGGTCTGGATGCGGATGTCGTGGAAGAGGGCGCTGAAGCCATAGATGTCGTCGGAGTCGGTGCGAGAGTAGTCGTCGTTGTTCTCCTGGTATTCACAGAAGTTGTCGCTGGTCAGCTCAACAGGAGGCTCGGCTGCGGGGTCGTCGACCCAGCTTTCGGAGCACGAGGTGTCTTGACCGTAGAGGGTGTGATCGATGACGCGAGCATCGATGCTGTATCCCCCGTCCCCGGGCGTGACCGAACCGGTCATGGTCCATGCGGTTTGGTAGGTGAGCACGGCACGGGATGCGTCGGTGCCGGCATCGGTGGTCGTGTTGCGGTAGACTTCAACGGTCTGGGCGTTCCCCGCCACGACCATCCAGTCCTCGCCGTCCGCCATGAGATCGAACCCGCCGCCGCTGGCAGCGGAGAACCCATCAAGCTCAACGCTGACGTTGACTTCTCGGGGATTGAATTCTTGGCTTCCTTCAGCGGTCACGCTGAGGATGAATTGGCGGGTTTCAGTACCGGTGCCGATGGCGCGGTCGCCTTCAACGCAAGCGCCTGCTCCATCGGTCCAGCAGAGGTCCACCTCGATGTCCGTGTAGTCACGAACGACGACGTAGATTTCTTCCTCGTCGTTGGCGGGGTCACCGTCTTGATCGGAATCGACGGCGACGACGACCAGGTACTCACCGACGTCAGGCGTCCACGTGATGGCAGCACCCAAGGAGGTGAGCGTCGCTGCACCACCGGTGTAGATGGTGTTGGCCGCGAAGGAAGTCTCGTCGCAGGAGGCCGCGTCGTCGCAGACGGCGACGTCATTGGCCCACGAGAGGGTTTGCCCGGAGGCGTCCTTGGCCGGGAGGCCGCGGGTCTTGGAAGAGTCGGTAAGGTAGATGTCCAACGTGTAGGTCATGTCCGTGACGTCACCCGTTCCGATGTTCTTCATGACCACTTCGAAGGTGGTCGATTCACCGACCAGCAATTCGTCGCGGCATCCTGCCGCGGTACAACTGGTTTCAGAAGGTTCGGTGATACCGAGGATGTCGATGTCAGCGCCTGAACGGGCGCTGGTTTGTTCAATGGCATCTTCGGTTTCAAGTTCGTTCGTTGGAATTCCCGCGAGCAGGCTGACTAGCAGTAGCGTCACGAGAAGCATGGTGGTCATGTTTCGCATCTGGGTCCCTCCACAAAGTGGCTAAGGCTTTCCACGACTTGCGCCGTATTTATACTATGGGACTGTCAGATATAATCCTGTTATCGGACCACTGCGGCTTGATTTAGCGTCACTCGAGTGAACGGAGGGCTTCTGCAGGAGCGATGCGCATCGCAGATCGAATTGGCCATGCAACCGCGAGGCTCACGAGCAACATCCCACCGAAAAGTACCGCCAAAGCACTCCCCCATGGCAACGCGAGCGCTGCTCCCTGATCGTCCCACAAGGCAGCATGGAGGCGGACGTGGAACATCAGGCCGACGACAACCCCCACGGCCAAGCCAAGCCCGCCTGTCCAAGCCACTTCGCCTGCAAGGCTGGTGCCGATTTGCCTTCGCGACACCCCGACGGCACGAAGCAGACCGATCACATGGGTCCTGTCGCGCACCGCTCGGGCCGTCACCACGCCGATGCCGAGGAGGCCGACGCCCAATCCGAGAGCAAGGTAGGCTTGGAAAATGGCAAGAATGGCCAACACCAAGCCTTGGACCAGCAGGATTTCGTCGACGATCAGCGTGACCATCACGCCGTCGTCCGCAAGGGCATCGTCAAGGGCGACGGCCAGTCCTGCCGCAGCTCGTCGCTCATCCTCGCTTTTTCCGGGAGGTACGTCAACGCCAACCGGATCGTCGTTGAACACCTCCGGATCAGGGACGACGGAAACGTAGACACGGGTGATGGCCCCGTCGTACCGTTCGTCCACCAGCGTTTGGTTCCCCCAGACACCTGGAGAGAACGCCAACGAAGATTGAGCGAGGAAACCCGCGACACGCACCGATTTCGCCGTCCCTGGATCGGAAGGCGCAATGAGTTCAAACTCTTGACCAAGCGAGAGCGGCAACACGCCGACCGCCGCACCGTCCGTGCTCGCTTCGAGGCCAAAGGAGGCATCGACGATCACCAATCCATCGTCAGAAAGCACGCGTTCCCACACCTCAGCTTCCGTCGTCCCCAGACCCTCGTCCCAAAGGTAGAGCGGCAGACCACCGTGGGCTGCGAAGGATGCGTCGGCTCCCCTGAGCACGTACGGCACGGCCGAACGTTCCCCGTCGTCCAGCACCACCACTGCACGGGACACCGGGGCCACCGCATCGATGCGTTCCTCTTGTCCAGGGTCCAAACCCCAAGCAGCAGGATCCATGCCGACGTCAACCGGAGCGGCACGGCTTCCGGTGAGGAGAAGTTCGAATTCACCCTCGGATTCCTGCACGAAATCCCCTGAGACGGAGGCGAACGAACTGGTGTACCCTCCCAACACCACCACAGCGAACACCGTCACGGCAAACATGGACATCACCACCGCCGTCCGCAGAGGTTGTGCAACGGGGTGCGCCAAAGCAAGCCGGCCCACAAGCCGAGGCCTCCGGCCCTGTGCGCCAAGGACGCGAAGTGCCCGTGGCACCACCGTCACAAGAACGATGACGCCCGCCAGCACCTGCAGCAACCCAATGACGAGCATGCTGATTTCGTCAAAGGCCGTAGAGGCACGAACAGGATCGAGGGATTCTGGCCACCATGACCAGGCCAGAACACCTGTGGCCGCAATCCCGACCGCATTTGAGGGGGCCGTCCTCAGGCGAGCGCTTCTGTTTGGGTCTTTCCTGCTTCGGAAGGCGGGCCAAATCCACATCGCAATCAAACTCGAGGCCACGATGAGGCCGTCTCCAATCAGCAGCCATCGAAGCCGGGCAAAAGGTGCCTCAAGACCACCGAACAGAAGCGATACCGCGGAGACCGCGGAGAGGCCAAAGGCGGCAGCCAAGCCGACGAAGACCTGCCAGGGGAGCGCTTCTCGGACCCGTGTTCGGACCCCTCGAAGGGCATGGAGCACGTCCAAGCGGCTTGACCACTGCGAGGAAGCAGCCAACGTGAGCATCGCGATGAGGGTCCCCCACACCGCTCCAGCAAGGACCGAAGACCACGACCAAGCAAAGGTGAACATCGTGGCCCCAACGGAACTGAATGCCGACGTGAAACCCAGCGCGACAACACGGCCCAAAAGGACCCCAAGAAGCCCACCCACAAAGCCGGCCAAAGAAGCGAGCACCAAGCCTTCAATCAAGGCCGCGCTCCGAGCATCAGCCCGAGTCAGTCCGACGGCCCTGAGGGTCGCGAGTTCCTGCCTACGAGCCTCGGCCAAAAGAACGACCACGGTCACGGCAAGCAGGACACCTGCGGCGACGGTGAAACCGCCGAAAACGAGGAACATGCCGGAGAGCAGGCCCGAGGAGGCTTCGGCCTGCTCGGCTGCATCCACACGCACCGGCGTCAGCCGAAGTTCGCTGTTTTCGAGCGTCGCGACGTCGTCAAACCACGCTTCGACCGCGTTCAAGAGGGCGGCGTAGGACAACCCACTCGGTTGGAGCACGATCATGGAACGGTCACCCTCCGATGCTCCTGCAAGCCGTACGGCAACGTCTGGATGGACCACACCGAGGATGAGTTGTTCCAGCTCCTCGACGCCTGTCAAATCGACGCCGCTCCCGTCATCTGCGAAGCTGACGTTCAGGCGACTGCGTTGGCTGTCACCCCACGCCCAGGGCACGGCTCCGGCCACCCACACCTCGTCACCCGTGGTCAGGTTGAGCGACTCAAAAGCGCCGCTGAGGACCACGTCACCTTCCGCCACGCCAACGGCTTCTGCCCCGGTCGAAGCGAGGAAGAGAACGGGAACACGCCCCACGCCGTCAACCTCGGCCGCCTTCGGAAGACGGAGTTCGACCACGGTGCCGCTGTCGAGGTCCCATGCGACGAGTCGGTCGTCGCCTGCACACCACGCAAGGCTCTCGTTCAACCCGTCCAGAACCCCTGTGCGGCCGTCGCAACCGGGTCCGCCTGAAGCGGTCGTGTTCACGGGTCCCGTTTCGGGAAACAACGGTGGTGAATCCACAGCCCATACCTGAACGTCATCCTGTTGAAGCTCGATGCGGTTGGAATTCCATCCAAACAAGCCTTCCGCGTGAACGAGGTAGGACCCGTTGGCTTCCACTTCCAATCGCATGTCGAGCAGGGGTTCAGGGACGGCCAAGGCGAGGGCGTGACGGTCGTACAAGACCGCATCAGAGGGATCACCGCTCGAGGCATAACGAACAAAGTCGAGGTCTGAAAGGTTCCCCTCCAAGGTCGACACAAACCCGCCGTCCACCGTCAGGGCGTGCACGGGATCTTCGCTAACGCGCAACGCGTCGTCGTATGGCCGGTCAGCCCACATCACGTGGAGCCCGGAAGGATGGCCGAACCATCCGGCTTCTCCGACAATGGCGTGCGCATCCAGCACCTCCCCGTTCGGCACCTGCCACAACGCAGG
>DUHU01000153.1:6460-7263 GCA_013330765.1 Candidatus Poseidoniaceae archaeon
GCACCTGCCACAACGCAGGCACGCCAGAACCGCCCACCTGGAAACCCGCGCCAGCCATGCCAACGTGCCAAAGGGCTCCGCCTGACCATTGGAGGTCAATGACGTCGGCATCGGCGAGAACCAAGGAACGATGACCGTTGATCTCGAGGATTTCCACCGGTGCTTGGACAAGTTCGGACATCACCGTACCGCTGGCCAAGGTCGTCAGGTTCTCCCTGAAGGCATCCACAAGGCCCCCTTCCAATCGCCCGAGCCCGGTTTCACGGGCCACGGCGAGGGACCCAGCAGCGTTCTCAAACACCAGGCCGTCCATCCGAGCGGTCCACGCTCCGTCGATGACGCCAGCAAGGTCGTCCTCCACATGTTCCCACTCGCTTCGGTCCGAGAAGGGCACGCGTGCAGACAAATGAAGCGACGATGCTCCCTCTCCCGCCAAAGAATCGAACGTGCTCATCGATGTCATCAGCGCCGGTTGGCCAAGGCCACCGATGGCCGCGCCTGAGACCGAAGGGACCACCGCATGAACGTGCACGCTGCCTCGATGACGCAGGACACGGCCGTCTTCGACAGCGGTCCAACTGAGGTTGAGGAGGTCGCCCGCCTTGACCTCCAGCGCATCGGCCATTTCGTTGGTGATCGCCGCTTCGTGCCGACCGGTCGCGTTGGAAAGCAGGCCGAGGGTGGCATAGGTCAAATCGGTGCTCTCTTCGAGGGCCGGCCAAGGATCTGGATGTCCATCGATGGCGCGCTGTGCGTACCAGCCCACCGAAGGGAGCGCCCGCCCCGTGGGGCCTTCCACGGCT
>DUHU01000006.1:0-2627 GCA_013330765.1 Candidatus Poseidoniaceae archaeon
CCGAAGAAGCCGACAGCATGGACGCCATCGCGTGCAGCCTTGATGCACCCGACGACTGCCTCATGTGCGGCAGTTGAGTCCACGTCCGATGAACAACGCTTCATGAACTCAATGACCTTTTCAAGGTCATGATGTCGACCGGATCTTTTGGACCCCGAGTCACGATTGCACTGCTTGTGGCGGTCCTCTTCGTAGGCCTCGGAAGCGGGGCACTCCTCCAATCAAGCGTGAGCAATGCTGGCGCATCGGACGTCCCGTTGAGCATCGATGCCTCGGAGACCACGGGCGTCAACCGGTACGTGATGGTGGAGGTTGACGACGGCGACAACGAGGAACGCCCCGAAACCACCTGGTTGCTTCACAACTTCACCTTCAGCGCGGTTGGCGTGAAAGACGACGCCTTGGTGACGTGGGACTTCGGCGACGGATTCACCGCGAACGGTGCATCGGTCAGCCATGCCTTCGAACAAGCGGGACTCCACACGGTGCGGGTGACCTCGGTCGGTTCCTCTGGTCTTGAGCAAGCCAAGCTTGACGTCCAAGTGGACATGGAAGGTGCGGTTGAATCCGACAACATGGAGTGTACCTGTGCACCCACTGGAAAGTCCACGCTGATCGACCTCCAGGTCATCGAAGCACCCGTGCTCGTGACCGGTGAGGTCCGGGTCGCCCACGACGGAAGCAGCGAATCATGCAGCCTGCGCAACCCGCTGCAGGAATGCCACGTTCGTGTGCTGCTTGAGCGCGTCGAGGGCGGGGACGTGATTGAACAACAGGAGCTTCATGATGCGACCTTCCGCGAGAACGAGTTGGTCATCGCGTTCGAACTTGGTGAAGTCGACCTCGAGGACGGTCAAATCCTCCGCCTTCGTTTGGAGACCGACCAGGTTCGCGATTGGCACAAGCCCAACACGTCTTGGACGATGACGGTCTGATGCGTCATGCCCGCTTGGCCACGGCGTCGGCGATCAAGGACAACAGCCACCATCCGACCGGCAAGGCCAGTGTGGCCACGAGTGTGGTGACGACCAAGGTGGGGACGATGGCGCCGTCGCTGGCGCTCCATGCCCACAGTGCAGTGGGCACAAGCACGATCCAAAGCCACCATCGCGCGGCCAGACTCGGCGTCCCTCGGCCTTCATGGTCTGGGATTGGAGCAAAGATGCGTTGCACCAGACCCATGGATGAGCGGATGCGTCCTCCTTCAAGAAGAGGTGTCTGAGGCTCAGTTGGTGACGTGGATGGCGTGACCCAAGGAAGCCAGCACGGCTTCGTGGGTCATTTCAGTCATCGTGGGGTGAGCATGGATGGTTCCAGCGAGATCCTCGAGGACCGCACCCATCTCCAAGGCCAGCGTCCATTCGCCAACCAGTTCGGAGATGTGGGTGCCCACGCCTTGGATGCCAAGCACGCGATGGTCGTCTTCTCGGGCCACGACGCGGATGAATCCGCCGGTCTTCTCCGCCTCCATGGTCAGAGAACGGCCGTTGGCGGCCAAGGGGAACTTGCCAACGATGACGGGGTGTCCAGCGGCTTTTGCCTCGTCGGGGGACAGGCCCACGCTGACGATTTCAGGCTCGGTGAAGACGATGGCAGGAACGCCCACGGGGTCGTAGGCACGGTTCTTTCCAGCGATGATTTCCGCGACCATTTCCCCTTGGAAGGAGGCCGTGTGGGCCAGCATTTCGCCCATGTCGGACACGTCGCCGATGGCGTACACGCCGCGCATGTTCGTTCGACAGCCTTGGTCGACCTTGACGAAGCCGCGCTCGTCGAGCGCGACGCCCGTCGGTCCGAGGGCCGCGCTGTTCGGCTTGCGGCCGACGGTCACGAGGACCTTGTCGCAGGGGAGGCGCTCGGGTTCGGCGCCGTCCTTGGCGTCCTTGGGACTATAGAGCAGGCTGAGCCCGTCTTTTCCTTCTTCGACGCCCTTGGCGAAGACGCCGGTGATGACCTTGATCTTCGATTTCTTGAGGGCCAATTCGAGCGGCCGGCGCAGTTCCTTGTCGAAGATGGGCAGCACGCTGTCCATCGCTTCAACGACGGTGACCTCGCTGCCGAGCATGCGGTAGGTGATGCCGAGCTCGAGGCCGATGTATCCGCCACCGACAACCACGAGGTGTTTCGGGATCTCCGTCAGGTCCAGTGCACCGCGGGAGGACACCACGTCCTCGCTGAAGGGCATGAAGGGCAATTCAATGGGCACGCTTCCGGTCGCCAAGATGACGTTTTCAGCGGTGATGACCGTTGCGTCGTCACCCGCACCGACACGAACGGACTTCGCGTCTTGGAATTCCGCCCAGCCGTGGACGATTTCGACACCGGCCTTGCTGAGCAGGGTCTCGACGCCCTTGTTGAGGCGGTCGACGATGCCGTCCTTCCAGGCGACCACGCCGGCCATGTCAACTTCGGCAGGCGTGGGCAAACTGATGCCTTGGTGGCCGCCTTTCTTGGCGTACTTGGCCAATTTATCGACGGTTTGTGCGACGTTGATCATCGCCTTGGAGGGAATGCATCCGCGGATCAGGCAGGTGCCGCCGGAGCGCTCACCTTCGACGATGACGGTGTCGAGGCCGAGTTGGCCGGCACGGATGGCGGCAACGTAGCCACCTGGGCCAGCGCCGATG
>DUHU01000006.1:2945-3309 GCA_013330765.1 Candidatus Poseidoniaceae archaeon
AGCGCCGATGACGAGAACTTGACAGGAACGTTGCTTCATCTCATCCACCTCACATGAAGATCGTTGCAGGGTGCTCCAACAGCGTCTTCAGCCGCTGGACCAGCATCGCGCCGTCCCACCCGTCGACCACACGGTGGTCAAAGGAGGACGAGAAGTTCATCATTCGACGGACGACGACCTGACCGTTCTTGACGACGGCTCGATCGATGGCCTTGTGGACACCAAGAATGCCGACCTCGGGTTTGTTGATGATCGGCGTGGCGCCAAGTCCGCCCATGGCTCCGAGGCTGGTGATGGTGAAGGTGGAGCCGGACAGTTGTGCGCTGGTGGCCTTGCCGTCGCGGGTTGCGGTCACGACTTCGGT
>DUHU01000228.1 GCA_013330765.1 Candidatus Poseidoniaceae archaeon
CAGCACTTCAGCAAGGCCTTGTCCTTTGGACAAACAGGGATCCATGACGTGGATGGCAAAACCAGTCCGCAACACCGTAAGGTGCGACCAGCGTGAATTGGACAACGCGGCCTGAATCGCTTCCATGTCTTCATCGGTCTTGAGGCACCATTCGGACTCCCGCCAGCGGTTGGTGGCGATGCCGTCTGCGTCGATCCCAGGCAGTTGTTCCGCCGCCCACCGGCAAGCCTCCTCCGCTTCGCTTCCTTCGGCACGGAGGACGACGTCTCCGTTTGGATACCACAGGACGCCTCCATTCTCACAAACCAATGGTCCGCTCAATCCGATGAAGCGCCAAAGCCCGTAGGCGATGGGACGCGTGTTTCCGGTGCAAATCACGACAGGAATGCCAGCGGCTTCCAAGGCCCGCAGCGCTTCGACCGCTCCGACATGCAGACGCTTGTTGGCGTCGGTCAGGGTTCCGTCGATGTCTACGGCCACCAATTTTGGCTTCCACCCTTTGGGTATCCATTCCATGGAAGGAAGCGGGTTGGCCTCCTCCTTAGGGGTTCGCGCATTGCTGGGCGGTTTGACGGCCATGGGGGGAGGATTCATGAGAATCGGACCCACCGGAGTGACCATGGTGGATGAAGAGGAGGTCTTCATCGACATCAACGACGGGACCGTCACCGCGACCGTCAGGCCGGTGACCGACGACCCCAAGCCGATCCCAGAACCTGAGCCTGCCGTGGTTGAGGTGACCTCCGGCGGTGCGGTCCTGGAAGCCGAAGTGGTCGCGGAGGCCACAGGTCAGTACGAAGTGACCTGGCCGCTGCTGGGCATGGATTGCCCCGACTGTGCATCGAAGGCCACCCGGGCCCTGAAACACCTGGATCAGGTCTGGGCTCCGGTCGTGTCTCCCACTGCGGGCGAGGTGCGCGTTCAGATCGATCTCTCCGTCGGCACCGTTGCTGAAGCTGCCCGTGTGCTTCGTTCGCTCGGGCACGCGCCGAACGTGGCTCATCAACAACTGAAGGGGGTTTCCGCCTCCGCGCTGGCCAACAAGAATGGCGTTCCAATCGCACGCCTTGACCGTCTCCTTCGGCGTCAACCTGGCGTGCTGGATGCGGAAATCACGCGCGACGACCGCGTCCTCCTCCAACTCGTTCCCGATGCGCCAGACGGCATGGAATCCGACCGAGATGCAGCCCTGACGACCCTTATCGGCACGGTTCCAAGTCTTGGTCTGGCCGATTCCGACCGCCTCCGTCCTGACCAACGCCGACTGGTCGGTGGTGCCGTGTCCTTCGCCCTCTTTCCCATCGTGATCTTGCTCGAAATCTTGCATGCGCCCGCCCTCCTCCTCGGTGGGGTCGCCACCGTGGCGGTCGTCATCGGGGGAGCCGAAATGTTTCGCGAAGCCACGGCCGGGCTCAAAAACCGGCAGATTGGGTTTCAGGTACTGACCTCGATGGCAGTGATCGGTGCCGTGCTGTTGACCATGTGGGAAGAGGCCCTGATCGTGGTCATCCTCGTGGCCTTCACCCAACACCTCGAAGGCGATGCACTTGTGCGGGCGCGTGAAGCCATGCAAGGCGGTCTTGACCGACTACCGAGGACCGCTCGCCGCTCCAACAAACCTCACCAGCACACGATTTCCAAGCCGATGGGCTTCAGCCTTGCACCCTCCACCATGTCGCCAATGCAAGCACCCCCGCCGGCCGTAGAAACATGGGAAGAGGTTCCAATCGACCTTGTTCGTTCAGGTGACAAGTTGCAAATCCGCTCCGGTGAACTGATTCCGGCGGACGGGCGCATCGTCGCCGGGGCAGGGAGTCTCGACATGGCACCGCTCACCGGGGAGTCCGTGCCGGTGGACGTGGACGTCGGTGACGAACTCAACGCCGGCTTGGTCCTGCAGCGAGGACCCGTGGAAATCGAAGTCTCTGCAACCGGCGATGACACACGACTTTCGGGATTGATCGAAGCCGTCCACACCTTCCGCGAGGAGCCTCCCCGCTTGCAGGGGCTTGTGGAGCGCTTCACCACCATTTGGGTGCCCATTGTGCTCTCCGGTTCCGTGGTCATCTGGCGGGTGTTCTACCCCGAGGACATCACCACCATGCTCCTGCTCTGGGTCGTCGCGTGCCCTTGTGCGCTCTTGTTGGCCGCCCCAATGCCCCACGCGGCCATTTTGGCACGGGCCGCCCACCTCGGCGCCATTGTTCGCGGGGGCCATGCGATGGAACGGCTTGCCAAGGTCGATCACGTGCTCCTGGACAAGACCGGGACCCTGACCAGCGGGCGACCGACCATCGGCGAAATCACCGTGGCGAAAGGCCGCCGACGGGACACCGCCATCCGGTTGGCTGGAGGCTTGGAAATGGCTTCCTCCCACCCCTACGCGCTGGCGGTCGGTGACCTGCTTGACTCCGAGGACCTGAAGCCCACCTCCGTTCAAGACCTCAAGGACGTGCATGCAGGCGTTGAAGGCCGCGTACGCGGGGAGTCGGTCGGCTTGTATCGGCCCGACCGATTGCCTTCTGGCGTGAGCCTCGAGGGGGAATTGGCCTCGGCCCTTGTCGTTTCAAGCAAAGCTGGACATGGCGCCAGCGTGTTGGTGCGAGGAGAGGAATGCATCGCTCTGTTCACCTTCGTTCACGACGACGGGCGCTCGGGCTCCGACGAGGTGGTGAAAGATCTCTATGCCCGTGGGGTCAACGTCGAAATTTTGTCTGGAGACCTCCAATCCGCGGTCGATCAATTCGCCACTCGCGTGGGCATGTCCACCAAGGCCGCTCATGGCGAATTGACCCCCGAGGACAAGGTTCGATTCGTCGAACAGCGGAGCAGCACCCACGTGACCATGATGGTGGGTGACGGCTTCAACGACGCCGGAGCCTTGGCCAAGGCCGATGTTGGCGTGGCCGTTGGAACCGGTGAACAGGTCAACCTCGAAGCAGCAGACGTGCTGATTCCGGGCGACGACCCGCGTCTCATCACGAACCTGATTTCCCTTGCCCGTTCTGCCAACCGGACCTTGTGGGCGAACCTTCTGTTCTCGATTGGCGTGACGGTCGTGCTGGTCTTCGCGGTCATCAACAACTGGTACGACAACCTCTGGGTCGGCGTGTTGGTGCACGAAATGTCGGTGATCATCGTCATCCTCAACGGTGCTCGATTGGCGGGCAGCGACGGATGGTGGGGCCTGATCAAGGGCACCTTCTCAGGCATCATTGGAGACACCCGTGAATCCCTTGCACTCTTTACGTCCCGCTTCCGTTCCTCGTCGTGAAGACCTTAGGGGGGAAGTCCCTCCTCGTGCCATGAGCGAGCGTTTGGAAGTGGAATCTTCCATTGCCCCTCCAGGCTTGACGTGCCCGCGTTGCGACGGTTTGCTGCCGACAGGTCTCGGTGAGATGACCTGCAGCCTCTGTGAGGCGAGGGTCAAAGTCGATCACCCGGGAACTCGACGTGCTTGGAAAGAGGAGAAGGTCGCTTGTCCGTCTTGCCACAAGGTCCTCGTCAGCGGCGTGGATGAACGCCCTGCTTTGCTTCGCTGTGGCGCGTGCGATGACGAATTCCTCCTGACCCCAGCGGTCCCCAAAGTGGAGGTTGCGTGCCCTTCCTGTGATCGTCGCCTCCGGATGCGTCGTCGTCCCGGTAGGCGTGAAATCACCTGCCCGGCATGCGACGAACGCTTTGCTGTGAACTTCTGAGGTCCGCGTCGCAACAGAGCCCCGAAACCGGTGCGCAGTGCCCCCTTCTCGGGCAGTCACCTTATGTATGAAGAGACGAGGATGCCGTCCATTGGCAGCCCTGCTGTCAGGATGGGATTTGCATGGCGGAACCGAGGTCGACCGTTGGCGGAAACGACCGTCACAGCCTCTCAGCCTTGCGCGGACAGTTCACCCGGGCGCACAGCACAAGCGCCGAACAAGAGGGTCACGTCAGCGCCCGATACCGCGAGGAAGAGCGCCTTCGAAGCGACGTTCGTCGTGAACGCCGCATTCGTCACCAGGAACTTCGCGAGCGTGTCATCGCCCAGCAAAGCAACCTTGCGCTACGGTACGAAAACGAGCGCGAGCGCACCCTCCAGCAAGTCGAACGCGAAATGCGTGAAGCCATGGAAACGGAGCTCGCAGAAGAAGGCCGCGAAGCCATCGCTCGAGAAGAGAGCAGGCTTCGAGATGAGCATTTGATGCGCCTTGAACGCGAAATGGCGGTCCTTCGTCAACGCTACGAGGTCGAAACCGACCGTCGCATGGAGGAAGAAAAAGGCCGCATCGAACACGACCTGCGTCAACAACTCGAGCAGGATCACGAGCACCGCCTGGACGTGGCCAAGCAGCGCCTCCAACTTGAGCAAAACCAACGCCTTCATCGCCGTATTCGCGTGCTTGAGGAAGAGATTGCGCAAGAGATGGAATCACGGTACGAAGCGCTGGAATCGCTGGAAATCGACCGCTTGAAGGACGAACAGGACGCCGCCCTTGCCGAACGGGAAGAACAACTCCGTCACGGCATCCGCACCCGTCTCGAACAACAGGTTCGGCAGCGACTCCACCACCGTGAGGCCGCCCTTCGAGCCGAATATGCAAGGCGCAGTCAACGGCTGGAGGCCGATCTCGGAGCCGAAATTCAACAGGAACTCGAGGTGCGTCTTCGACAGGACACCGAGGATCTTGAGCAACACATGCGCGAGGACGTTGAATTGGCCATTGCCCGTCGTCGCGACGAGTTAAGGCACGAAGTGGAGCAGCAACTCGAACAGCGCTTTGCTGAACGCCTCTCCGACCGCAAGGCCAGACTCAGGGAACGTTTCGATCTCAGCTATGGGAAAGCCATCGACGAAGTCGAGCATGCCCTTTCCTCGCAAGTGGAGGCCGAACTCGAGGCCAGCACCAACGAAGATTTCGAACGCTACCGCGAGGCTCGCGAGTCCGAAATCCAAAACCGACTGGCCCGTTTCCGCTACGAGCGTGAAGCACAACTCCGTGAAGAGTTGGAAGCCAAGCATGCCGACAAGCGTGAGGAATGGACGGAGCGGCTTGAACTTGAATTCCAAAGCCGCGAGGCGGCTGCGCGCAAGGCCATCATGTCCGAAGTCGACGCAAGCCTCCGCAATGAGCGCCTTGCCTGGGACACCGATCTTGACCTGATGAAGGAAGAGACAGTCCTCGAACTTGAATTGGACATGGAGGACCGACTCAATGCCTTCAGGGAGCGCAAGATGGACGAGGTGGCCACGCAACTGGAACGCCAGCTCGACAAGCGTGAGGAAATCATGCG
>DUHU01000122.1:0-3516 GCA_013330765.1 Candidatus Poseidoniaceae archaeon
GATTCAGGGTTGTGTCATGGAGGACCTTCGCGAGGAGTACGACGGGGAACTCAATCCCGATGCGGTGGACGCCAAAGCGCCGCTCTCGATGCTTGAGACGTGGATTCACGACGCTCAAATGGCCGGTTTAAGCGACCCGACGGCCATGTGTTTGGCCACCCTCGGACCCGATGGAGGGCCACGATCTCGGATGGTGCTCTGCAAGGGCGTTGAGGGCAACAAGGTCCGATTTTTTACCAACTTGACCTCGGACAAGGCTCAGCAACTTCAGGCGGACGCCAGGGCGAGCCTGACCTTTTGGTGGTCCGACGCCGACCGTTCCGTACGCTTGGTGGGTCGCGTTGAGCCGGTCGGGCGAAAGGAGGTTGAGGCCTACTTCGCCAGCCGACCCCGTGCTTCCCAACTCGGTGCGTGGGTGTCAGACCAGTCCTCGCCCATTGCTGACAGGGACGCTTTAGAGGCCAAGCGAAGCGACGTCCACGCCCGTTTCGAAGGGAAGGACGTTCCTTGCCCGCCTCATTGGGGCGGGTTCCGTTTCCTTGCGCATGAGGTGGAGTATTGGGCAGGACGCCCAGCACGTTTGCACGATCGCATTCGTCTGACGTTGAACGATGGCATGTGGTCCAAACAACGGCTTCAACCCTGAGGTGGCAGCATGGAAGCAGATCTTTCCTACGTTCAGACGCTTGAGGCAGCCTCCTCCATTCACGTGTTTGGTGCTGGGTTGAACGCTGAACGTACCTCACACACCGCGGTGCCCGAATTGCGGAACCGCGGTTGGCGTGTGGTCCCTGTGCATCCTCGGGACGGTGGAGCTTGCATCGAAGGCGTACCGATTCGGTCCTCGGTTGAGGAAGGCACGCCCGTCGAGGTGGCGGTGCTGTTCCTTGCCCCTGAACGAGCCCGAGCCCAAGTCCGTCGTCTGCTGTTGACCCAGCACCAGACCCCTCCGCTCGTATGGTTCCAACCCGGGGCGGAGGACGACGTGGCGCTGGAATGGCTTTCCGATGCAGGTTGGCCGCACGTTCATGCGGATTGCATCGTTCGTTATTCAGAACGGCATGATGTGGAGAAAACTGCTCTTTTGACGCCGTGGTACCGGCAAGTCGCCGATCAGGACGGCTCGCAGTGTTCCGTTTGGACGGCGCATGCCCCGAATGAGCATGCGCCCCCCCCTTCCACCGTGGTGGAATGGGTGGGCGATTTGATCGACCTCGCCACTTCAAAGGCCAGCATTCCTGCTTACATTCGAAACCTGCGCAACGAGGGTGAATCCCTCGAAGACTGCGCCCTTCGCTTGTCGAAATGAGGTTCAGGACCTGAGCCAGACGCTGACCTGTTCTTCGCCCCAGACAAGCCCCTGTTGAGGGGCCAACCCGGCCGAGGCGAACGCCTCGTCGTCAAGTCCAGAGGGCACAGGAGACGCGTGCGTGGTCGTGCTGTGCACAAGGAACACTTCGTCCACCAAGCCGGCCTGAAGGAAGCGGTGGACCGTCGAGGGTCCACCTTCGACGAGAAGGCGTTGGCGCTCTTGATCTCCCAGCTGTTGCAGCAAGCGTTCCAGGTCCACGTCTCCGGTCAAGTGCATGGTGGAGCCCCCATCGCTGAGCACCGAGGCATCGTCGTTGACACGCCCCCGCCCATCGAGCACCACGCGCAGCGGTTGACGGTCGTGCTCGACCCGGCGGACGGTCAAGGACGGATCGTCGCGGAGGACGGTTTCGGAGCCGACCAGGATGGCGTCGCAGCGTTGGCGAAGGCGATGCACCTCGTCGAGGCATGCTTCTGACGTGAATCGACCGGCGTCTTCCGCCCGGTCGTCCACCGAGCCGTTTGCGTCAACCGCGACCTTCACGGTCACCCAAGGACGACGGTGGTGGCACCAGTGGAGAAAGGAGCGCATCTGCACCGCTGCTTCGTCTTGCAACAGGCCGACGTCGACCTTAAGTCCGGCCTCACGAAGCACGTCTGTGCCACGACCCCGCACGTTGGGATTGGGGTCAGGGTGGGCGATGATCACGCGCTGAATGCCCGCCCAAAGCAAGGATTCGGTGCATGGAGGCGTTCGACCAAAGTGGTTGCATGGTTCAAGGGTCACATAGGCCGTGGCGCCGTTGGTCGGCACCCCACGGTCCTCGGCGTCGTGGATGGCCATTTGCTCGGCGTGAAGGCCACCCAGATGATCGTGCCATCCTTCGGCGATGGCCACGCCGTCCTTGACCAACACGCAGCCGACGGGAGGGTTGGGGCTTACGCGTCCCTGTCCACGTTCTGCGACGACAAGAGCCCGTCGCATGAACTCCGCCTCCGCTTCGGTCCACATGGCGACGTGCCGACGGCCGGCTCCTCCCACATGAGACCTCGCCTTTCGGCGCGAACCTTCATCCTCTCCGGCCCACATCGTGGTCCATGCCTCGTGTTCAGGTCATCGTGAACCCAGCAAGCCGCGACGGCCGCTGTGGAAAAGCATGGCCTGAGGTGCACCAACGCATGGAAGCAGACGGTTGGGAAGTGGAGGCCTTCATCACCTCCGGGCCGGGCGACGCCGCCCGTCACGCCTACGGGCTGGTTGGCGAGGGCCACGTCGGTCCGGGCGATCTTGTGGTCGCGGTCGGCGGTGACGGTGTGGTGCACGAAGTGGCAAGCGGGCTTCGCGGCTCTGGCGCCGTCCTCGGGCAGATTCCATTCGGTTCAGGAAACGACTTTGCCATCACCCACGGGATTCCTCGTAACGACATTGACGGAGCCCTGCGTTGCTTGAAGGAAGGCGTGGACCGTCCAAGTGGTGCATGGCGGCTTGAAGCCCATCCTGCCGCTCCAGCATCAGGCGATTACCCGGTCCAAGCCAATGCATGGGACGGGCCAGCAGAAAAAGAGGGGCGCATCGTGCGCTGGACCTTCCTCGAGACGGACGCCGGGATCAGCTCCTCCATCAGCCGGGCCAAACTTCGCAGGGCGAAATGGTTGCACGGTCCGATCAAGTACACCTGGCTTGGCGTCAGCACCATCCCCGTGTGGCGTCGGAGGAAGGTGGAGCTTCAGATGGACGACCAACCTGCAGAAACGGTGGACTTGACCCTGCTTGCGTCCTGCACCGGCGAGACCTTTGGCGGCGGTTATCGTGTGTGCCCTGGTATGGCACCCTCCGACGAGGAGGCCGTGCTGGTGGTCGCACCACGACTGAGTCGATGGCGCATGCTGAACCTGATGGGGTCCGTCAAGAAAGGGAAGCACGTCGGCATCTGGGGCATCACGTCACACCGCGTACGACGCCTTGACCTGCGCCCGGTGGACGGGAACGGAACCCCAAGTGACGTGCCGTTGGACCTTCCCACCTACATTCAGGCCGATGGGGAACCGATCCTCCAACTTCCCGCGACCTTGGTGTGGCACCCTGCACAAGTGATTGCACGAGGTGCGAAATCGGTGCCGTGGGATTCAGAACGAGAAGTCTGAGAATTCCTCTTCTTCTGGCGGTGCAGCGACAGGCTCGGGCTCAGGCTCAGGCTCTGGTTC
>DUHU01000122.1:3819-6617 GCA_013330765.1 Candidatus Poseidoniaceae archaeon
TCAGGCTCAGGCTCTGGTTCCGGCGTAGGAGCCGCACTGCGCACGGCCCGCCGACGGCGTACTTTCGGCTGCGAAGGTTCGGGTGCGACGTCACGTTGCGGGGGAGCAGCGCTCCGCTGGGGAGGACCTCCGCCGCCCATGGGCGTCACGCCACTGCTTCGGCGTTCCCTGGTCTGCACGGGGGGTTCCCAAGGCGCCTCAGAGGGCGCGGAACTCGAGGGGGCAGCGCTGCTTTGGGATGCCATGTTGCTGGCTTCTTCGGTGACGACCACGCTAGACCCGCTGCTTGAAGCGCGCTCGGGCTTTGAGGACGGCGAGGAGCCTGAGGTCGAAAGCGCAGCGTCGAGGTCGAAACCACCGATTCCAGCGTCCTCGTCTTTCTTCTTGGCCTTCTTGGGTTTCTTTGGCTCGGACGCTTGGCGTGGCGGAGCGGATTCTTTCCGCTTCGGGGCTTTCCGGGCCGTTTCGGCCTTGGCCATGTTTTCCTTGCCCAGCAAAATCTTGGCTTGTGAAGCCGCAGCGCCCTTCACGCGGGCGGAGGAAACGAAGAACAAGCCAAACCCGCCACCGACGGCCACGACAAGGAAGTAGACGACATAACCGCCGCGGCCAAGAAGGGGCACGTCGCCCATGACCCATTCATCGTCTGCGTCCCCGTCCATCGTGACCGATGCACCGGGAAGGGTGATGCTGTGGACGAGCACAAAGTGCGTTCCTTTGTTCGAAACGTCCACGTCGAGGGTGCACGGACTGCTGGCGATCGAATCCGCTCCGGAGGCTCCACCGGTGCTCAGGCTCTTTCCTTCGACGCTGTCCACCAAGTAGCCCTCGATTTGGACGGGTTGATGCACTTCATTGACGGCTCCAAGTCCGTAGGCGACGTGCTCCGATGCGGGGATAAGACCGAGCACGAACCACGGTTCGTTGCTGTCTCGATCGACATCTTTCACGTTGACGGTCTGTTGTGACGTGCTTTGTCCTGAACCGGTTTCCGGATACAGCGGCTCCGTCCAATCCTTGACCGGAATGCGTGCGCCCTGACCGTTCGGCACGGCCTCCGCGTTCTCGTAGCTCATCGCTTCGATGATGACCGCCGCCGTGACGCCGTTTGCAAGCCCCCTGAGGTCCTCGGTGTGACCGGTATAGAGGGTCGACGCCGCGAGGTGGCCTTCGATGGTGATGAGACGGGTTTGGTTGGACGCGGGACCGATGAGGCCCTCAGCGTCGCAGCCGGCAAGTTTGACCTCAGGAACGGTGACTTGGGCCGTGTTCAAATCGCTCACGACGGTCACGTTCATTCCGTTACCGACGACGTTCACGCCGCCCTCTCCCCAACCTGCTGAGGAAGGGGCAAGGCAGCCGGCAAGGCTGAGCGAAAGGACCAGCAGCACACCGAGCACGGCCCTTCGCATGGCCGTGAGAGCGTGTCGTGGTTTGAGAAGGTTCCCCGCCTTTTCTGTGCCTTGAGGCGCGTGGAGAGGGATTCGAACCCCCGAGTCATTCGACACCGGATTTCAAATCCGGCGCACTACCAGGCTATGCGATCCACGCTTGGGTTGAGGGGGGAGGCCTCTCCTCTATGAACGACGCCGCTCGAGGATCATGGCAGCACCGAGCATGGCGACGATGCTCAAGGCCACGCCAGGATTTGGACTGTTTTGTTCGGGGCGCGGAATCACGCCTTCGTCTTGTGCCAATTCCACGAGGTCCTCGGTGAAGGCATCGGGTTTCCAGCCGTCTCCAGACCACATCACCCGCGGCCGCCGTTGTGCGTCGAGGATGAAGGTGACCGTTTGGTGACCGACGGACACGCTGCCGTCGTCGCTGATGCAACTCAGGCGGTCGTCACCGTCCCAACCGTGCCCTTCGTCGCACATGCAGTGAGCGGCAGACCCGCTGCCCATGATCCAGCCGTGTCCGTTGCACTCCGTCGATGACCCTCCGCCGTGGCCGTCACGGTCCATCGAACCCGGGGCGGGAATGTCGCTGAGGTTCACCGACGACGAGGACCACGCGATGTGCATGGCGTCGTGAAGGCCGTCCATGCCCGTCGTGGTTGTTTCCCACAAGGAGCCGTTCCAAACCGCAAGGCGCCATGCCCAGGACGCGTCCGCCGGTGCTCGTGTGCCGTTGATGGCGTTGACCACGTGCCCGGTCGTGGCCTCAAAGCCAACGTCAACGTCCATGCCGGCTTCGTTCATGGCGCCGAGCGTCATCAGGTGAGCAGAGGTCGTTTCGAGCATGTGGCTGCTGAGGTTTCCGTTCGGAAACAGTACGTGCATGGAGGAACGCCCGGTGGGCGAAGGCACTTCGCTTGCGTTGCGTGAGGAGGCCACCCAAGCGAGGTGGGGATGTTCCAATCCGCTCACGTCGTCGATGCCGACTGGACTTTCCTCCCACCCTTCAACGGTGGTGTTCCAGCGTTGAAGTTCCCATCGCCATGACCCATCAAGGGGGGCGGTCACGCCATCGACGGCGTCGAGCGTCCGTCCGTCGGCACCCGATGAGACAGACAGGTTCCAAACGGCAGCGTCCGCATGTTCAACGGTCATGTTCCATCCCGTCGGTTGAACAAGGTGTTCAGTTGCCTTTCCTTCCTCGGTCACCACGGTCACCGTCGCGGCCTCGATGGCAAAGTCTGGGGCTCCACCGTGGGCCTCGATGACCTCGGATTGGACGTCGACGCCAAAGCGTGCCCAGACGTCTTCGAGGGTCACGTTGTTGGCGGTGAGGTGAGGCCAATTCACGTCGTGGTACTCGGTGTAGGTCAGCAAACGTTCAGGCGTGTCTCGGACGGG
>DUHU01000210.1 GCA_013330765.1 Candidatus Poseidoniaceae archaeon
CAGCACGTTGGAGGACGGCCTTGTTCAGGATCACCGTGGCAAGCCCGACGGCCAACACGATGTGCCATGTGGCCTGAACCAACCCCCATGCCTGTTGGGCGACGGCCTTCAGGTCGAATCCTTCTGCTTGTGCTTCCTCCTGCCAGGGCACGCCAAGGTACGGTGCAATCACCGTGTGTTGGAAGGTTTGCTCTGGCACGTAGCGTGACCTGACGCTGAGGTTGACGTAGACGGTTCCGTTGACGTTTTCATCGCTCGGCAAATCAAACCAAGCCCGCAAGGTGATGTTGTCACCGATGGGCAGCCCTTCGACCTCGAACGAACGGACTGGGTCTGCGTCGTCTTCCACCAAGGCACCAAGGGGTGGGACCAAACTCATGTCCATCCCATGGGAGGCTTTCATGCTCACGACAAGGCCGTCAACGATGTTGCCGTCGTTGCGGAGGGTGGCCGTGACCGAGACACGTTGTCGTGCGTCCTCCTCCTGCACCACGGATTCAAAGATCCACTCGACACGAGGTGCGATACGCAGGTCGAGTTGCTTCACGTTGAACAAATCCTCACCTTCGGGTCCGACGTGGAGGTTCAACGTCGCGCCTTCAAACGCCAACGCATCAGGGTGCGCGGTCAAGCGGGCAATCAGGACGTCTTGCTGCTGCCCGTGGTTGAGCACCACACGTTCGCTCGTCTGCGAGAGGTTGACGATACCGTCCGATTCCTCATCCAGCGTCAGGGCGATGGATGCGACATCGTCGTATGTTCCGGCGTTTCGGATGTTGGCGCGTACCTCACATGGCACGTCGACCTCCAAATCTGGACACCGAAGGGTGATGTCTTGGACGTCGAAAGCCCGTTGAAGATCGATGTTGCCGGTCACGTCCACAGCAGCGGTCGCCGACCCGATCTTGGCTTGGATACGAACGTCCAACCGGCCGGCGTCGGTCCAGGGTGCCAACAGGCCGACCTCAAAGGTTCGAGATGCTCCTGGCTCGATGGGTACGGAGGGCAACGCACCAAACAAAGCAGCCGTCCAACCGTTCCGCTGGAAGCGGTCGATGGATTCGAAGCCGTCAACGACGCTTCCGTCGGGATGGAGGGCGATCAGCCCAAGGTTCACGGTGGAGGGGACGTTTCCTTGGTTGGTCACCATCACGTCGATGCGCTCATCGGTTCCTGGAGCAATCGGCTTCATGGCCACCTCCGATTCAAGGGCCACACGCCGGATTTCTTCCATGGCGAGCACGAAGGTCCACGCATCACCCCGACCGTCGAAATCCGATGAGGCGGTGATGGTGAATGCAGGTCCGGTGCCATACAGCGGACGTCCGTCCTCGCCGACAACGCCAACGTTGATCCACGCACCGATGTAGATGAGTTCATTTGGCTGCACCGTGACGTTTGGATCGTCAACCTGTACGCCGTTCAAGGTCCATCCCCAAGCCCATTCGCTTGCCGTGTCGAGGGTGAAATGGACGTCCTCAGGTTGTGAACCAACGTTCGTGAGGTTGACGGCGACTTGCGTGGTGACGCCCTCGTTGACGGTCAACGTCGATGTCCCAGATGACCCCAACACAAGGGCAGAAGCAGGTCGAATCCAGAGGTCAATGGTGCATGAACTGACCGTTGTTGCGTCGTTCAAATCCACCTGGAGGTCAAGATGGCCGTTCGCCATCGTCAAGGACGCAACGAGGGTCATCGTCCAGGTTCGGTTGCCGTTCAGGATGCTGCTGTCGAGATTCCGAACCTCCAGTTCAGAGGTGTTCTGGACGTCGAGTGTGAGGTTCTCCACGCCATGCTGAATCAGCGACACCGTGGTCGGCTGTCCGGGGAGGAGGGGTACGGTTTCTGGACACGTCAGCAGGTCGTGCGTTGAAGCCGTCACGTGCATGATCGAAATCGGACTCAGCAAGAGCAGCAGCACGACAGCGGCTGCTCGCATGCGCCAATGACCCGCGTGTGTGACTTCAAGCCGTCGTCGCTCTGTCCCTCAAAACAGCGTAGGAATGGGTCCGGCGAGGTGCGCACCTTCGTTCCCGGTTCGGTTGACGTCCATCCCGACAGGCCATGCCGTAAGCGGTGGAAGTGTTGAGGGCAATGCGCCTTGCTCCAGCCATGCCGTGACGTTGCCTGTGGTCAACACCACAGGCATCCGTGGATGCACATGAGCCACAGAAGGCGCGGCCTCTTGCGTCAGCAAGGCAAAGCCTTGCAGTCCTTCGGGGTGGAGAAGACCAGCAAGCCACATGACTTCACCAGAGCCGAGGGCGTGGTGGTAAGGGTGCCGTCCGACTGGAGAGGCCATCCACTCGTACCAACCCGTGGCTGGTGCAGCCATTCTGGCCGTACGCATGGCCTCCTTGTACATCGGTTTCTCAGAAGCCGTCTCCAGGCGAGCATTGATCGGGGCTTTGATGGCATCTTGACTGGAGGTAAACCCCCAACGGCCAATGGCCACATTCAGAGCATCCTCTTCCTGAATGAGCATGGGGTGTTCATCGGTCGGTGCAATGTTCCAACGCGGTTCGTGGTCCACAAGGGAAAGCACGTCAAGGTCCTTCAATGCCTCTTCGAGCCGGGTCCCAAACGCAAACCGTCCACACATGCTGCTCACACAGGGTCTGGGAGGGCGGCGTCCAACGCAGCCATGTCGAATTCTCCAGCGTTCATCGGCACTGCCAATTCGAAAGATGCACCGACATGCGGGTCGATTTCACCAAAGCATCCGACCCATGCCCCGTTGACCAACACGCGTGCAGCGCGACCCGCAAGCCACGGCCCGTCGTTGTCCGGGAGCGCTTCGATCTCCAGATTGGTGCCTTCGTGTGCACCCAAGGCTCCCATGAAGGCTTGAATGCGTCCACGGACGGCCGCGAAACCTCCGCTGGCTTCTGCCACAAGGAAGGACACTCGGCCAGCGTTACGATGGTCACGCACGACCGTACCGAGTTCGAACACGGCTTGTGGCAAGTCATGATGCCGGTTGGCGGCGAGCAACCGCAACAAACCTGGCAAGAGGTGTTGGCGGAGCACGGTGTGGTCTACGGTGATCGGGTTGGTGATTTCGGTCACGGCACCGCTTGGCGTCCATCGCATCCGTGCAAATTGGTCGTCGTGGTTGGACAGGGTCAGGGATTGCACTTCGGTGAAGCCAAGCCCAACAAGAGCGGTTCGGACACGCCGACGAAGGTGCGCATCCGGTCGTGGCTGTCCGTGGGAAGGTGCAGTGGGCGTTGACGCTCCAAGATCGTCGTACCCGTGGCCGATGGCGAGGTCCTCAATCAGGTCGACGTGATGGAGAATATCGAGCCTCCATCGGGGCATGGCCACAACATAGACGTCTTGGTCTTCATCGAGAACATCCCCACCCATACGCCTGAACGCCGACGTGACTTCTTCAAGCGTGAAATCACGTCCAAGCAACTTCTTGACGAGGCCTTTGGGAAGGCGGTGATGTACGGGCGCGCCACGAGGATGAATGCCTTGGCCTCCACCGCCGATCACCTCCACTTGCTCCATACGACCTCCCATGGCTTCCAACTGCAAACAAACGAGGTGCAGGGCGGCTTCACAGGCAGCGAGGTCCCATCCGGTGACGTCCACCAACATCGACGTGGTCTGCGTTGTAACGGTGGTATGAACTCCGTTGATGATGGGCGGGAAGGACAAGACCGCATCGTTGGCGTCCACCAACAAGGGGACACGGTCCATACCGTCCAGCAAATGTGCATAGGCCACACCTTTGGGATGGTCAGACAGAATACCGTCAATGGACATGGCTTCCTCCGCACCAAGCGGGACAAAGGAAGCGTCCCTCCCAGTGCTTACGGCTCGGAAAGGAGGGGCAAGTCGGGCCAGGTCATGGACGCCGATGGACGCACGGTGGCGTCCTCGTCCGATGGCGAAGTGCAGTTTTTCTTGATGGTCCATCAGCCGGCGAATGGCTGCGTCTTTGGCTGCATCGTCCGCTCCAAGGTTGACGTTGCGAACAATGGCGCAAAGGATCACAGGACGAACGTCCGCCAACCCTTCGTCGACCGTCATGCTGGTCGTCGGTCCCTCGACGTGAAGTGAAGGGTCAACGGTTTCCTTGTGGAGGAAAGCGCGCATGGCGCGCGCAAGCGTCTCTGCAGAGAGAAGGTCTGGGCGGTCGGGGAAAATCTCGATGTCGAGCGTTTGTTCATCGCACCGGTCGATGTCCGTGCCCAGCAGCGGGAGTTCGTGCTCCAATGCAGCGATGTCGTGCCCGTGGCCTGCCTCAGACATCAGGGCGTTGAGCACCTTCTGTTCGATGCTGATGGTCGGCATGTGCTCACCTCGTCCAGTCCGGCAAAGGCCGTTCAAATCCAGCGACCCTCAGTCCGCTCATCAGCGCGATGTCGAGGGCCGTGGCCCGCAAGTGGGCTCGACCGAGGGCGTCGACGCTCTGCAGACCGAGGTCTTGCAGGTGATGCGTCATGCCTGCTCGCAACCGGTGCAGCAGTGAAGCAAGTGCAGCGGGCCCATCGTCCTCGGGTGTGAAGATGGACAATCCCAGCCCGCCTGCTCCCAACAACACAAGGTCGCGTCCGCTTGGGATCCAATCGAGCTTGACGCCGCTTTGCGTCACCTCTGCGTTCAGCGTTGCATTGGCAGACCGTCCAGACAGGGGCATCATGGCCGGAACAGGAAGGTCTGGCCGCTTCGAGAGGTCCATGAAGGCGGCGGCCATGCCGTGTTCCGCGGACCATCGATGCAGATGCGTCACCCGTCCAGCGTCGCCCAGCAGGGTGAAACTTGGTTGTTCATCGCACATCGAGGACAAAAGGACGAGCAAGCCCTCAAGGGACGCTGGGTCCATTGGTGGCAAATCGCCCAAGTCGATGACTGCACCAGCAGCGTCCGGCAAACTGCTCCATGCATGGAGGGTTCCTTCACCGATGCGGAGCATGTCGATGGCTCGAGGAGCTTCGTCGACCAAGAACGGTTG
>DUHU01000113.1 GCA_013330765.1 Candidatus Poseidoniaceae archaeon
GGCATCCACCTCGTCCTTGGGCCGATTCCAATTCTCCGTACTGAAGGCGTACAACGTCAAATACCGCACGCCACTCTCCAAGGCGGCTTCCACCGTCGCCCTGACCGATTCCACGCCGTGGGCATGTCCAAACACCCGTTCCTCGCCGCGACGCTTGGCCCAGCGGCCGTTGCCGTCCATGATGACCGCCACGTGCTCAGGCACGCGATGGGGGTCGATGCCCGCTGCGCGCATGGCCCGGTCTCGGGCCTCGTTGGGATGGGTGCTGGGCGAGGTCATTGTTCCCAGCAAGTTGTGGCTTTTTTGCTGACGCGAAAACCCAAAGAGAACAAAAAGTAGCCGTACCGGTCGTTGCGACCAGGATCGCCTCGCTGGAGGCCTTCGAGGCTCTGACTCGCAGGCAAATTGTCAAGGCTTCGGTCGGCGAATTGCACGGCGATTTGGCCTCGGGCTTCGCGAAGTCGAGACGGATTCATGTAGACCGTGCTCACGTCATCGAGGTAATCGGTCCACGTCTTGCGGGCGCCCCATTCAAATTGGAAGGTCATGCCGGAACCCAAGTTGCCTTTCCAACCCAAGCCATACGGCACGGCCACGCCCCATGTGAGGTAGTTGGGCACGTCTTCGAACCAACCTTGGCCCTCTGTGCCCATCGGCTGCAGGGGCTGCCAGTTCCCATAGACGTCCTGCCCTTCGGGATCGTGCGTGTAAACGGCGAAGCCCGCGAACAAGAAAGGCACGAGCTGACGCTTGGGGTTGCCGACGGCATGGTCCCGGAAATTCAGCTCCGTGGCGAGGGAGTACTCGTTGATTTGGTTCCGAAAGTGCAGGTTTCTGTTTTGCTGCCAACCATTCGGGTGGTCGGCATCCCAAGCTTCGATTCGGCCTTGGAGGTACTGCCCCCGAAAAGACCAACGCGTGTTGAGATTGTGGCGGTAGAAGCCGCCGCGGGTCACGTGGCTGACCGACCGAAACATGTTGCCCGGGTTCAAATCGCCCACGTACCAAGCCGTGCCCAACTGCACTCCGAGCTCCTTGCTCGTCCCGCGACGGTTGCGCTGCGCCTGCGCCTCCGGCAAAGCCAGCCACGCCGACATGGCGACGAGAATGAAGAAGGGGCGAAGAGAGAGGTTCATCGTGGTGTTCAACGCACGAAATTACGCGGGATTGCCTGGATTTCAGCGTTCCCGAGGGTCGAGTCCCCAGTGCATTTTTTGACGAACCGTGGAAAAAAAGTCCTGGTGTTCCAAGTTGATGAGTGTCACGCTGAATCCTGCGGGCTTGATTCGCACCTCCTGGCCTGGTTCCAAGGGGAAAGACCGGCTGTCCATGCTCAGCAAGAACTGCGCGTCCCGTCCCCCAGCGACAAGGGTGATTTCCCCTTCGAGCGGCACGACCAAAGGACGGTCGTTGAGGTTGTGTGGCGCCACCGGCGTGACGACCACCACGTTGGATCCGGGGTACACAATCGGGCCGCCTGCACTCAACGAATAGGCCGTCGATCCCGTGGGGGTGCTCACCAGGAGCCCGTCTGCCCAATACGTGTTGACAAACTTGTCGTCCCGATGGACGTCGACCACCACCATGCTGGCCGTGTCGCGCTTGTGAATCACGACTTCATTCAAGGCGTAAGGGAATTCCCCGAGGTTCTGGCCCTCGACTGTTACGTGCAACAAATCGCGCTTCTCCTCCCAGGTTTTGCCTCCGATGTAGGCATCCATCGCGAGGTCAAAAGCGTCCATGCTGACGTTGCTCAAAAAGCCAAGGCGCCCCGTGTTGACGCCCAGAATGGGGATGGCGCCGTGACGCACGAGCGTGGCCGCCTCGAGCACGGTTCCATCTCCGCCAAAGGCGAGCAGCACATCCACGCCCTGCGGCACTTCACCTTCGTAGGGCACGAGGCCGGCGGGAAGGTTCATGTGTTCGCTCAGTTCGGCCATATAGGCCTGGGAGATCCAGGCTTGGGGATCCAGGGCCAAAATCCGGTCCAGCGCCGCGCGCAAATCTTCTGCATCGTCGGGCGAAATCGCTTTTCCAAAGAGGGCAATGCGCATGAGGTTCAGATTTAAGGTTCGAGATAACGCATAAACGCATCAAAGCGCGCGCGCATTTCGTCTTCCAATTCAGGGGCGTTGTAGAAACTCTGCACCTGGTATTCGTGGCGGCGCAAGGTGGCCATGAGGGACTCAATTTCCTCGGTGTTGACCTTGAAGGTCACTTCCAAAAATTCGCTGTCCTCCACGGGGGCGACGTTGAAGCTTGTGATTTGGGCCCCGTCGGCCTCCACAATGCGCACCAGTTCGGCAGGACTCAAATCTTTGGACAACCCCTCCAGAACAAGCGTGCTTCCTGGGAAGCCCCAGCCCGCGCGTTTGGCCATGAAGCGCAACACCGCGGCACGGTCCACCGCCCCGCGATACAAGCCTTCGTGGACGACAGGCAAGACGTCCACATCCGACCACCCCATGCGGGCAACCACGTCGTAGACATGCAAATCGTGGGGGATCGCGTCCTGGATCATCGGCGCTTCGGCAATGAGTGCCGATTCATCGAGCTCGAGCAGCGTCGCCTCGGACACAGTGCCCTTGTACACGTCCTCTTCCACCACCGGAAGGTGCATGAGCTTGAACTCATCCATCACGGTGAGGGCGCGAGAGACCGGGTCGGTCAACGCAAGGACCGGAAGGTCCAAGGACAGCATTCTCTGGGCGCGCATGGTGTAATTTCGCTCTTTCACCCAAAGGTAGGTATGACAAGGCTCAGCGTCAACGTAAACAAAATCGCCACCCTGCGCAACGCCCGGGGCGGCACGGAACCGAATGTCGTCGAAGCGGCCAAACGCATTCAGGCTTTCGGCGGAGAGGGCATCACGGTTCATCCGCGTCCTGACGCCCGCCACATCACCTATGCCGATGTGCGCGACCTGCGGGCCGTGGTTCACACCGAATTCAACGTTGAGGGATATCCCAGCCAGGACTTTGTGGGTCTCGTTTGCGAGGTGGGACCCGAGCAAGTGACCTTGGTTCCCGACCCGCCGCACGTCCTGACCAGCAACGCCGGTTGGACGGTGACAGACCACCTCGACATGCTCAAGGACGTCTTGTCGACCTTCCGCGCACGCGGCATCCGCACGTCGCTGTTCATCGAAACCGACCAAGCCCAAATCGAGGCCGCCGCCGCCGCAGGGGCAGACCGCATTGAGCTGTACACCGAGTCCTTCGCCGAAGAACATGCCCGCATTGGGCGCGAAGCCGCTCAACCGTATGCCCAAGCGGCAGGATGGGCGCACGACGCCGGTTTGGGCGTCAACGCAGGGCATGACCTCAACCTTTCCAACCTGCGCGACTTCGCAGAAAGCGTCCCCAACCTCGACGAGGTGAGCATTGGGCATGCCTTGATTTCGGATGCCTTGTACCTCGGCCTGTCCAATGCTGTGGCGCAATACCGCGCATGCCTCCACACCCCGTGATGGCCCTTCACGCGCGACATCTTCCTTCCGCCCTCGGGGACCAAGCACCCCACCTGCTCATCCTTCACGGATTGTTGGGCAGTTCGGACAATTGGCAGACGCTGGGCAAACGGTACGCCGCTTCGCACCACGTGTGGATGTTGGACGCCCGAAACCACGGCCGCTCCCCCCACGCACCCATTCACACCTACGAAGCCATGGCCCAAGACATCGTGGAATTCATGGACGCACGGGGCATCGCAAAGGCGTCTTTGCTCGGCCACAGCATGGGTGGAAAAACCGTCCTGCTCCTATCTCAACTGCACCCCGAACGCATGGACAAGCTCGTGGTCGCCGACATCGCACCCCGGGCCTACACCCCGCACCACGGCCCCATCTTTGACGCCCTGTTGGCCACAGACCCCGCGTCGGCACCTTCACGCGACGCCATCCAGTCCCAGCTCTCCAAGGCTCTCGACGGCGATCCTGTGCTCGTGCCTTTTTTGATGAAGGGACTGCACCGGCTGA
>DUHU01000130.1 GCA_013330765.1 Candidatus Poseidoniaceae archaeon
CAAAGTCAACCTCGTCATCGGGATCGACGATTGCAACGGAGAACTGAGCCGGCGTGTTCCCGGTGTTCATCATGGTAAGGCTGGTCAGGGGCGTTTCGTAGACGCTCAGGTTCACCCGTCGGTAAAGAGGGTCCAAGGTGGCGTCGACAAAGGCTTCGACGGTGATTGGGATGGAGGCTTGGCCAAGCACTTCTCCCGTGTCGGTGTTTGAAAGTTCCAAGTCCACGTACGTGATCGACCCAGCCTGCGTCAACGCGTCTGAGGTGACGGTGAGGTCAAATTGCGTCTTGTGGGCATCGCTGTTCACGTCTGGATACACGGCCACGGGAGAGGGCAGGCTGCTGACCGTGGTCATCAAACCGCCCGCTGTGCCAAGGGATGCTGACCACGTCACGGGCAGGGTGTTGAGCAAGGACACGGTGTAGTTGGACACGTCGTTACCGGCGTTTTCCAAGTCGATTGGGAACGTGGAGGCGACGCCGACTTGGGCCGTGCGAACGCCTCCCTCAAGGATGACTCCGTCGTTGACGCCCGGCACGGAAACGGTGACCGTACGCGTCACGGCTTCTGCACTGACTCCGCCAAGGCTGTGGGTCGTGGAGAGGGTTGGCGTGACGGTCACGTCGGCCTCAAGGAGTCCTGAAAGCGGAAGGGAATCGGAGGGGCCTTGGACGGAAAGCACCGCAGGGTTGGTGGTTCCAAGCGTCATGTTGGTGGCGTTCTCGGGTGAAGGTGTAAACGACCATCGGGACGTCTCAGAGAATCCACCTGCGCCACCGTACGACGTGAATCGAACGTCGGAGACCTCAACGGTGGCGTTGACCAACTCGGTGACGTCTTGGACAAGGTTGTGCCGGACTTCGAGGTCCATGGGCAGGACAGCGTCGTAACCGATGCCGTATCGCGAGGCTCTGACATCGGCTTCGCTCAATTCAAGGGAATTGGTCTCCAAACCAGGGTCCACCACAATGACGGGGGCCACCGACAGCTCCAGTTGATCGGTCACAGGGATGCCGTTGACGGCCGAAGCACCGATCCAGATGTCCAACAGGTCGCCTTCTTGATTCAACTCGGCAGGGTTGAGAGGTGAACTGATGTGGGCTGGCGTCACGGTCACCTTGATTCGGCTGGTCTCGCCTGGAGCGATGTATCCCGTTTGGGGGACAGAAATGACAGCGTCCCAGCCAAGAGGAGAAGGCGAGAACCCGGCACTGAGTTGGAAGTTGGTGTCCAAGTTGCCTTGGTTGGTGATGTTGAGGGCGATGTCTGTGGGCAAGCCGGGCACGACACTGATGCTGGTGTTGTCCAGGTCGACCTCCGCCAAATAGAGTTCACCGGCCGTGATGAGGACAACGGCTTGGAGCGCGTACTGTGGGCTGGAACCTTGGGAAGTGAAGGTCACGGTCAGCACTTCCGTGTCACCGCGTGAAGCCGTAATTGGCACGTCAACCGTGGCCACGAATTCAAGAGCGTTTCCAGGGGCAACCGGGCCGCTGTTGGCGGGGAAGGACGTGGTGTCCGACCATCCGAGCAGGGAGTGAGTGGCGATGTTCCAAGTGTCCAATTGTTGACCGGTGTTGTCGAGTGTGAAGGTCACCACCTTCGAGGTACCGGGTTGTAGGGTGCGATCGTCAGGGGCCTCAAGGACGGCCGCATAGTCGGAGAAGACGACGTCAAAGGCGGCCACTTCCGTCACATCTGACCAAGAAGGACCGGTGAATTCAACGGTCATGGTGATGTTCCATCCTCCGGACAATCCAGAGGCGTCCATCGAGACCAACAGTACATCCGACTCGGAGGGTTGGTGAAGCGAGCCAGCGGCCAGCACGGGAATGATGTTGGAGGTCAACGTCTGGGAGACGCCGCCGCCGAGTGGCGTCAGGACCACCTCCATCTCCGCGTTGACCGGCAGGACGCCGTCGTTGCGAACCGTGGCCGTGAGGTCGTGCGTGCCAAGCGAGAGTCGGGCCGTCGATTGACTGGGGCTTGGCGTGGGATGGGAGGTTCCAATGGTGTTGGCTTCGAGGAAGCGCTCCACGTCCAATCCCAACGTTCGTTCGTCGTTCATCGTGTTCCCGTCTTGCGTGGACGACACCCGTGCGAAGAGGGTCTGATCTTCGCCCGTGGCGGCCGTCCAAGTCATCAAGAAAACCGAGGGCGCAGCCCCGGGTGCGAGGGATCCTGTGGACATCTGGTCCACTTGAACTTCGAAGGCCGTGGGTGACCCTTTGTGCACGAGGGTGAGGGTGGCGCTTCCGGCAAGGGTACCGACGTTGGCCACCTCGATGCGCACCGTGTGGTCCCCAGGTGCCGCAATCGTGGTCAACAATCCGGCTTCGTTGACCTCAACGGAGCCATGGTTGTCGAGGGTCAGGTAGGTGACGCTGAAATCTGGGCCTGCTCGGCCGGAGGTTGCTTCGACGGCCGGCGTGGTCAAGGGAGCGGCCACGGTCAGCAACAGCAGTGCTACCAGTCCAATGGACGAGGCACGGCCGAAGAACGTCATGCGCTCGCCCTCTTGAATGCGTGAACCGCGACGGTCTTGCCTTGCCGCTTCATTTGTTCGACGAGCTGGCTGAGCAACCGATCGTGCTCGGTGTCGCTGATGCCGAGCCGACGTCGCTCTTCCCACAACAGCAGTTGTTCTGTGCGGGAGAGCACGGCGTCTTTGAGGTAGAGTTCTAGCGTGCGTCGATAGGCGTCGCGGTCTGAAATGGCGTAGACGATGGTGTCGCCTGGCAAACGGTCAGCGTGGTGTTGGATGACGTTGCCGAGGCTGAGGGCCTCGTCGTAGGAGAGGTGGCGACGATCCAGATCGTTCTGGATGGAGGAGGCGATCTCTTGCAGCGCGTACCGGCTCGGAGCACGCTGAATCCGCTTGAGATAGCGGCGGCAGCGACGAGACATGCGCACCGCGGCCATACTTCGCTTTCGACCCTGCCGGTTCTTGAAAGAATCGCCATCAACTACTGAGTTTACCCGGAGCGGGAATAGTATCATTCAATATGAATAAACAGACAACACCGAATCATAACCACACCCCGCCACCGACCAACAGTTCTTACCCTTGCCTACCAAGGCGGGAGCATGTCCGACCCAATCTCTTTCGAAGCAGGCCAGCAAGCACCCGCCTTTTCGGCGATGGATGCGGACGGAAACACGCACGACTTGATGGCGACCTTGAGCGAAGGCAAGCATGTGATCCTCTACTTCTACCCCCGCGACAGCACGCCAGGATGCACCACGCAAGCCTGCGACTTCCGTGACAACATGGCCCGACTGGTTTCGGAATCCTACACGGTGTGGGGCGTCTCCAAGGACAGCGCAACCTCCCACGAGAAATTCTCAACCAAGCAGGATTTGAACTTCCCACTGCTGCTGGACCAAGACGGAAGCTTGCACGAAGCCTTCGGCACGTGGAGGTTGAAGAAAAACTACGGCAAGGAGTACATGGGCTGCTCGCGCTCGACCTTCGTCATCGCCCCCGATGGCACCTTCACATGGGCCCGTTACAACGTCCGAGCCAAAGGCCACGTGGACATGCTGATGCGAGAACTTGGACTTGGAGCGTGACGTTCTGAACGAGGAAGCAAAACGCACGGTGGCCGCCTTCCTTGAGCGCTGCGTCGACTATGCATCGTCCTCCATCGAGCGAAAACTCGAGCGCGGGGAATCTGCAACGACGTGGGAAGCCTACCGGGACCACACCACCTTTGCCCGGGATGAAGTCCTCGCAGGCCGATTGGACGGGTGGTTCAACGGCGAGCAGAGCGACGAGCCTGCCCGGACCGCACAGCGCCTGATGGGCGAGCACCGCGTGGTCCGGCTGGGCGAACTCGGTCACCTCGATCGTGCCCGGATGCTGACCTCAACGCTCTCGCCACGCCCCTTGGTGTTGGTCGCCACCACAGACGCCAAAGGAGGCCACAACCTCGCTCCAATGACCTCATTGAGCGTGGTTTCCAACACTCCGCCCTTGGTCGTGATGTCGCTTTCCAGCGATCGTGAGGGGCGTGCACGTGACACCTTGCTCAACCTGCGGGAAAACCCCACCGCTACCCTCTACATGCTGCTGAGCGGCCCAGACGACGCAACCATGGTGGAGCACACGGCCGCAAACCTTGCTCGTGGCGTCTCGGAATGGGAGGCAGTGCCCCACACGCGGGACGCAGACGGCAGCCCATTCCTCGACCGAGCAGCGGCCGCCTTGCGCGTTCGGATGGTGGACGAACTCCCGTTGCCCGGAGCCGTGGCCAAACTGGTGGTCTTGGAAGTGGACGAAGTGCATCTTCCCGTGGCGGTCGAAGGCGATGCAGCCCTCGACGTGCTGTGCCAACACGGACTGGACCGGTTGATGGCCAGTCCAAGCGGTTGGTCCCAAACCGTCGATCATCGCTCGGCTTGAATCGCGCCCCACGTCTTCGAAATTCCCTCTTCGAGGGGCGTGGTGGGGCTCCAACCCAAACGGTCACGGGCCTCATGAATCGACGGGCGACGCCTTCTGACATCACCAGGATGCCCTTGCCCGTCGTGTTCGACCGTCCCGTCCGCCAAGGTGGCGATAAGGTCGGCGAGTTGACCCACGGTGGTTTCCACCGTCGAACCAAAGTTGAACGCGGCGCCGTTGAGTGGACCAGAACCGTCCACGGCCTCGTCCAATCGACCGAGGCGTTCGAGCCCGTCCACCACGTCACCGACCCACGTGAAACACCGGGTTTGTTGCCCGTCGCCGTGCACCTGCAACGGACGGCCCTCAAGGGCACGCTCGAACATCATGGCCACGACCTGGCCGTTTTCTCCTCCGCTCGCACGTGGCCCATAGGCGTTGCAAGGCCTCGCAACCCGAACGTCGACCCCTCGCTGCACGGCGGCTTGAGCCAAGACCTCGACCAGGTATTTCGACGCCCCATAGGAATGGCGCAAGTGCTCCGTTGGCGGGGTAAACATCGAACGTTCATCGCCCTGCATCGCCTCGGGGTTGTCGCCGTAGGCTTCCGGCGATGATGCCAGCACCAAGCGAGCGCCCCACCGTTCGGCCGCCTCGATGGCCTGCATGGCTCCGTTTACAGCCACGTCGATCACGTCTTCGGCCTCACGGTCGAAGCGTGCGGTGCCGTTGATGGCACCAAGGTGGTGGATGAGCGCGCACGGCCCGACGGCGTGCTCAACGTCCAGCCAAGCGTCCGATGAACGCACATCCCCGCGGACGAGATGTACACCTGCTGGACAACGTGAGAAAGACGACCGAGAGCCGTTGTCCAGCACCACCACGTCGTGACCGTCGCTCACCAAGCGGTCGACCAAATGCGACCCGAGGAAGCCCGTGCCACCGGTGACCAACACTGGACCCATGCCCTCACCGTTGCTCCACTGCACGCTCGAGAACCTTGAGGCGGACGGGTCCACCACCCTCACGCGTCAGTTCGACCAAATCACCGTCGTTGACCTGGAGGCAAGGATCCTCTCCGAAACCATGGGCGTACGGCAGTCCAAGCAGGGACGCGGCTGGAAGGGACAACGGGCACACGTCACGGTTGACGATGGCGATGGGCCCACGCTCACGGTACATGAGCCCCATGAGCACGTAGGGGGCCACGGTGGAGCCGGACCCCTTTGGATAGATCAGCACCTTTCCTTCGATCGGGCGGCCGTCCAAGGGATGGCCCCGTTCATCGATTTCTCCCGTATCGCGATCGACGTAACCGAGGTACGTGATGGGGACGTCGGTCACCATCGCCTTGCCGACCACTCGGTAGTCAGGCTGTGAAGAAAGGCCAGCACCTCCCATTTCGGATTCACCCTCTTGCCGGGTCACGTTTGTTTGTGGCACATGATGCGGACGGCTCCCAAGGTCAGGACGTGGGCCTTGCACCAAGGAGGGGTCGAACGCGTGCGCAACGCATGCATGGATGTCGGCGACGCTGGTCGGAATGCGGTTCAATCCGCTGGTCAGGTAATGCTCGGCCTTCATGGAGTTGGTCAACAGGTGGTTGAATCGCTCACGGTTGTAGGGCGTCACCTCAGGACAGGTGTCCTTCAGGACCACGGCCCCGCTCTCCTCAAGCAAGGCAAGCGAACCGTCCGCTTCCGCCAGCGCATGGTTTTCACGGCTGGTGAACATCCACAGACGTCCGTCGGGTATGCGAGCCCCCATTTCGGCATGAGCGCGTACCGCAGCGGCCGTCAAGCGAATCTCCTCGAGCGAGGCTTGTGGACAACCGATGACCACCAAATCGACGGTTCCCTGAGGTGCAAGTTCCTGTTTGCGCTGCGCCAGAGCGGCATCGTCGAACACCAAGGAGCCCTGCCAACCGCCTTCGGGCGCCGCCCATCCGTCACCGCTTCGCTGAAGTGGAGGGTCGGCCGACACACCGTTGACCCAAAGCATGGGCGTGCCGTAGTTGGCCGCAGCAGCGGTCAGCGCCTTTCGTTCCGCGAACGTCATGCCCGATTCAAGCCCAAAAAGGAGGGGCATTGGACCCCAAGGCATGGACCAACCGGGTTGGGCTTGGGCCCCGATCCAGTCGCCGAGCATGGAATAGTCCGCCAACGTGGAGAGGGTGGCCGTGACGTCAACGCGAATGTTTGGTTGACGGTGTTCGTCGAGATGAAGCCCCCAACGCGGTGCAAAACCGGTCAACGCCGTGGCCAAAGCCGAGAGGCCGGACTCACGGTTGGTGCGCATCTTGGTCCACGAATTGGCGTAACAGACGGCATTGGATTCAGCCCAACACCCGATGCCCTCTTCGAGCTCCTCGCCCCGGTCGTACGGCGTGCAGGACAACGTGGGACGAATCCCAAGTTTGGTGTAGGCGTCGACGATGCCGAGTTGGGCTTCGAGGAAGCCTTCCCTCCCCAAGTCCATCTCGTCCATCCGATCCGCGTCGCAACCTGCTGAATTGAGCGTGGTTGGGATGGACACGCCCTTGCCGCCGCTCTCGGTCAGGTCCGCAAGAAAGCGAATCAGACCGTCGCCACCGGTGATGACCGAAACGCCTGACACGTGAGAATCGCTGACTTCAACGAAGGACGAGGCCCCCGCGGTCAACGCCAGATCGACGACCAGCCGCGCGCCTTTCTGACGGGTGGGTCCTTCCTCGCCGTCCAATTGCGCCTGGAGACGCGGCGGGAGGTCCATGGTGGTGGGTCAGGGGGGAAGGCCCTCAAGCCTGCCGGAGCAGAGAGGCCGATTTCGGCAGAGGTTTTGTTACGATAGACGACGAACGGCGACCCATGTCAACGACGAGAAATCCCCAGAGC
>DUHU01000045.1 GCA_013330765.1 Candidatus Poseidoniaceae archaeon
CATCGAAGTCGATGGCATGGACGATTTCGAGGACGCTTCCGGCTATGCAAAGCCGCTCACCCCTGAATTCATTCAGAAGGTCAATGACACCGTATGTGGCGTCGCAGCAGACGCAGACATCATCATCACCACGGCCAGGATCTTCGGCCGACCGGCACCGATCACCGTCCCCACCTCCGCGGTTGAAACGTTCAAGCGCGGTGCAGTCATTGTGGACATGAACGCGGACGTCGGTGGAAATTGTGAAGCCACGGAAGCCGGTTCCATCATCACCACCAAGAATGGTGTCATCATCGTAGGAACGAGCAACCTTCCTGGGACGTTGGCGACCACCGCCTCCATGCTGTATTCGAACAACTTGACGACCTTCATGTGCTCCCTCGTCGATGAAGGCGAAGTTGTTGTTTCTGAGGACGACGACATCTTGGTTGGCGCCCCTGAAGGAAGCGACTTTCACGTCCCCGGCATGGGTGGCGTGTTGATCTGTAAGGACGGCACCATTCACCCAAAACAGACCCGACTTTCGGAGGTGGTCGCTTGACTCCTGAAACACTGATTGCCAGCATCACGTTGTTTGTTCTCTCAATTTTCCTTGGCTTTGAACTCATCACGAAGGTGCCTGCCACCCTCCACACGCCCCTGATGTCAGGTGCGAACGCCATTTCGGGTATCAGCATCGTCGGAGCACTCATCGGGGCTAACGTGGCCTATGACGGCGGGGATACCGCAGTGTCCGGCCTGTTGGCCTTCGTCGCGCTCACGCTCGCCATGATCAACGTCGTTGGGGGCTTCGCGGTGACCAATCGAATGCTGGGCATGATTGCCGGAAAGAAGCGGGGAGGTGCCTGAGATGGAGCCATGGATCGACCTCGGTTCATCCGCCGATTGGATCAACTTGGGCTACGTCTTCTCGGCAGCTCTGTTCATCTTCGGCCTCAAGAAGCTCGGCCATCCCCGCACCGCACCAACGGGCAACCTCTACGGCGCGATGGGCATGCTTGTGGCCGTGATCACGACCGTCCTCCAAATGGGATTCACCACGGGGATTGAGTGGGTCTTGATTGCAGGCGGAATCCTGCTCGGAGGCGGCATCGGTTACCTGATGGCAGCACGGGTTGAGATGACCGGCATGCCCGAACTTGTGGCCCTCTTCAACGGATTCGGCGGAGCTGCATCCGCGCTCGTGGCTCTTTCTGAAACATGGCGATGGCTCGAAGACACCTCGACCGTCCCTGATGGACTGGCCCTCCAAGTGACCGTGCTTGCAGCAGGACTCTCCGCGCTCGTCGGTTGGGTGACCCTCACCGGGAGCATCCTTGCCATGTACAAACTGAAAGGTGGGGTCGAAATTTTCGGCAAGTGGATCCGCACGCCAACATGGGGTCCTTCCTGGTTGAACATCGTAAAGGTCGGGATGCTTGTGGCCGTCTTCGTCCTCATTGTCATGCAACTCGGTGACCCGACCAACACCACGTACCTGTGGGGTGTCATTGGGCTGTCCTGCTTGTTGGGCGTGGTGCTCGTTCTCCCCATCGGTGGAGCAGACATGCCCGTGGTGGTCAGTCTGCTGAATTCATTGTCGGGTATCGCCGCAGCGTTCACCGGATTCATCATTGGAAACAGCGTTCTGATTGTCGCAGGTTCCCTTGTCGGTGCCAGCGGACTCATCTTGACCTTCATCATGTGCAAGGCGATGAACAGAACCCTTGCGAACGTCCTCTTCACCTCCTTTGGTGGCACGGACAAGGAAACGGTGACTCGAACCAAGGTCGGTTCGGACGCCGATGAGGTTGCAATGATGATCGACGGCGCTCAGAAGGTCATCATCGTCCCTGGCTACGGCATGGCCGTTTCACAGTGCCAACACCAAGTCAAGGAATTTGCAGACTTGGTAGCAGAAAAGTACGACACGGAAGTGAAATACGCGATTCACCCGGTGGCCGGGCGCATGCCAGGCCACATGAACGTCTTGTTGGCTGAAGCCAACGTCCCGTACGAACAACTCATCGAAATGGACGAAATCAACTCCGAATTCCCCGAAGCCGATGTGGCTTTGGTTATCGGAGCCAATGATACGACCAATCCCGCAGCACGTACGGACGAGGGACCATTGGCAGGAATGCCCATCCTCGACGTTGACTTGGCTCGTACGGTCGTGGTGATCAAGCGGTCCCTGTCCGTGGGCTATGCAGGTGTGGACAATGACGTGTTTTACATGGACAAAACCATGATGCTGTTCGGCGACGGTAAGAAGATGATGACCGAGTTGAACAACGCAATCAAGGAGTCCTGACTCGGTGCACTGCGCCACGACGTAAAGCAACGTTGAAAGGGCGAGGACCACGAGGTCTGTTTAGGGGTGCAGCAATGCGTCGAGCGTTCAGTCGAAGCCTTCTCTTGGTCATGGTGGCCATGTTGGTCGCCATGCCGGCACTTGCCAACCCAAACGGACCCCCATGGGAAAACGGCGGTGGCCTAACCGTCGAATCGGGTTGCACCTGTCACGGTGACGGTGATCCCTCAACCTCGGTTGTCGTTTCCATTGCCGGTGTGCCTCGTTCATACGAAGTCAACGCCGAGTACTCCTTCACCATCAGTCTCGGTCACGCCGAGTATGGAGAAGGCGGATACATGCTCTGGGATTACGGCGCAGGAACCCTGACCGCAGGCGAAGGCAGCATCCAAGTGGCGGAAGAACCCGGCGCAGTATCCCAAGGCTCAGTTGGAAACGATTGGACCATCACGTGGACCGCTCCGGCAGAGGACATTGGTCCTGTCCGGTTCCAACTCGTTGGGAACGCAGTCGACGGCAACGGGGCGCCAAACGCAAATGATGCTTGGAACGTGCTCTCCTTCATGATCAGCGAACCCGGTTCCACTGTGGACGATAACGTCAACGATCGAGACCTCCGGACGATCAGCGTAGGCGATTACGAGAGCCTCTTTGTTGCGGAAGAAGACCCAGAAGCAATTGAAGCAGCGGAACAAGCCGAATTGGCCGAGTCCTTCTTTGAAAATGGCAACGTGTACTATTGGACCACGCTGTCGATTTTCATCGTCGGTGCCGTTGTCCAAGGTGAATTCTATGAGCGACGCTTTGGCGGTGGCCCAAACCACCTCGACCGGCGCCTTGCCATTCCCCAAGGCATTCGACGCGGTTTGCTCGCAGCGGGACTTGGACTTGGATTCGCATGGTCCGTAGACAGCGGCCAACCGTGGGGATACGTCCTCGTGCTGGGAATGTCGACCCTGTGGGCAGCTTTCGGCGTCTATCGAACCATCGTCCAGGCACGGGCTGACCCCGTATCGAAGGACTTGGTCTGAAGGTGACGAAGCGTGGCCGACCTTCGGCTTGAATCCGACCAAGACCTGAGCCTTGTCGCTCACTTAGAGGAGTTCTCCGCTCGAATAACACTCGTCCTCTTGATCCTCATCATTGGGACCGTGGTCCTCGCACAGCACGCCGACACCATGCTGGTGCGTTGGCTGGACGTGCTTGCACCGTGCACGTCCTGCATGGTCGTGTTTGAGCCCGGAGCCTGGATTGGATTGCGCTGGACGAGCGCCATCGTATGCGCCGGTGTGTTGACGCTGCCTTTGATCGTCCACCAAGCCGTATCCTTTGCCTCGCCTGCCCTTCTCCCCGGCGAACGACGAAGGCTCACCCTTGGATTGACATGCGCTGCGACCATCGGCGTCGGAATCGGTGTTGCTTCAGGGGGCTTTGCCGCGCCGTATGTCTACGCAAATGCGATGCAAACGGTTGATTCCGCGGGACTTGTCCTTGCGTTGGATGCGGTCGCGCTCGTTCAACTGACCTTGGCGTTGATGTGGATCACAGCATTGCTTGGCGCTGCTTCTGGTGCAGCATTGGGCGCAGGTCTTCTCGGACGTTTGGACCGGGAACGTGTTGTGGCATGGAGATGGCGCATATCCCTTCCTTTGGTGCTGCTCATCGTTGGCTCAACGTGGGCGACAACGAATGAATTGCGCTGGCCATTGGCGGTAATGTGCGCTGTGGTGCTCGAGGTACCCTTGTTGCCATGGCGACGTAGGGAACCCCAGACCTTGCCTGCTGTACTTGATCATGAGGGCAGGCGGCGGCGTGTGATGGTCGTCGATTGTGCGAACCAAGGTGCACCAATCCCACATGCTGAATTCAGCAACAGGATGTACCGTTACTCCACTTCCAAGCGACTAGGTGACCATCAACGGGCAAGAACAGGCCTAATCGAACGGATTCAGAACGGTGCGGCGACCGATGTGGTCCTCCTGGGTTGCCCAGAAGAATCGCTTCCCGCCCGATTCGTCGAGGCCGTGGCTTCAACAGGAGCAGGTCTGCATTACATGGACCACCACGAGAGCGGGGATCGAAACCCTTCGATTGCGGATCAGGATTTGACGAAGCAATTGGACCAGTATGTGACCGACATGCTTGGTCAATGACCTGGCCAAGCATCAGTGGATTGAGTCAACCTCAACATGCAGTTTCCTTGAATTGAGGCGGAATGGTCGGTGCTTCCGAACAACATTGACCAACCAAACTTCGGCTTGGGCGTGACCTCCAATGAAGGAGGATTGAAACCTCATGCGAACGACATCGCGACGTGCAACGCATCCTGACCGTCGCGGTCGCACTCCTGCTCCTTGGAAGCGGCGCCATGCTGACGCAACGCGAGGGTTGGCTGGAACGATTTTCCGTTGAGCCTGAATCCGAGGAAAGCGACCCTTTGACGCCATGGCAGGCCGGAAAGGAACACTGGCTTGTGGTGGTCGTTGATTTTGAAGACGCGACGACCGAATCCACAGGCCTTGGAGTCCCCCAAGCCATCTCATTGATGGAAGGTGAAATCGCAGACTACCTGATCTTGATGTCCGGCGATTCCGAGGTCAACTTCACCGTTCATCCAGAGGTGCTCCGCGCCCCTGAACGTTCAAACTACTACGGCGAAGACACCAACGAAGGACGTGATTTCTCGACGGAGGGTGAATTCCTCCCGGCGGCCCTTGTCTCAGAACTGGTGGGGACAATGGTCGGAGTGGAGTGGGCCGACTTCGATTTGGTGGACGACGGAACCGTCGACCGATTGCTCATCCTCCACACC
>DUHU01000173.1 GCA_013330765.1 Candidatus Poseidoniaceae archaeon
CGGTGATGGGACGACCAACACCTACAGTTCGCCGACCAATGCTGTGATCCTCCCAGCAGGGCGCACGGCCGTGTCCATTGGCTTGGGTGGCTACCACGCTTGCGCCATCCTCGATGATGCGTCCATGGTCTGTTGGGGCCTCGACAACCATGGCCAAGGCGGCCACGGCCAGGACAACAACGACCCTCGGGCCACTCCGGTCACCGTGGCCTTCCCCCAAGGCCGTGAACCGGTGCAAGTGGACGGCGGAGAAGCGCACACGTGCGCGCTCATGAACGACGGTGGCGTGATGTGCTGGGGTCGGGACCATGTCGGGCAACTCGGCGACAACGGCACCAACGCAAACCAATACGAACCCGGGTCCAACGCGATGCTTCCTGACGGCCGTCGAGCGACGTCCATCAGCATGGGCGGGCATGTTTCCTGTGCTGTGCTTGACGATGGGACCTTGGCGTGCTGGGGTGAGAACAACTACGGCCAACTCGGTGACAACACAACCACTCGGCGCAACGTCCCAACCCTCGCTCAACTTCCAGACAATCTGACGGTGCTTGACGTCGGCGTGAACTACCACAGCACCTGCGTGGTCTATGCCAACGCGTCCATGGGCTGTTGGGGACACGACCATCGCGGCCGCTTGGCCAACGGGCCCGACCAAGGGCACACTTGGTTGCCCTCGGTCATCAACCAGACCTCAGGCTTCGTTGACGTTGATGTTGGAGCAGACCACAGTTGCGCCCTTCACGAGGAGGGCATCGTCCAATGTTGGGGTCGCTCAAGCTGGGGTCAAACCGGAACGGGAACCACCGGCAACCGTGAGGAAGCCACACCTGTGGATTTCACCGACGCCCCCTTCGCCTCAGCGTTTGGTCCTGCACCAGCAAGTTGGGCCAGCGACGGCGACCTTCGCACCCTCCTCACGAACCCGGACAACGGGGTATGGGACCTCAGCATGGATCTGCCCCTTGGTACCGACGTGGGTACGTACTCCCTCCACATCGAGGCGTACACGATTGGCGGTCAGCGCGAGTCTTACGTCATTGAGGATGCGCTGACGGTCCTCGAGCGTGACGGTGACGGCGACGGCGTCGCTGACTCTGAGGACGCCTTCCCCGACGATGCCACCGAACAAAGCGATCGTGATGGCGATGGCGTGGGTGATGTCACGGATGCCTTCCCCGACGACGCCAACCGCAGCGCGGTTGAGTCCACGGAGGACGGAGGCCTCGCCGACCTTGCTTCGATGGAGATCTTGACCGTCATCGGTGGCGGTGCCGCGTTGCTTGTTCTGGTTCTGGTGCTCGGCATGCTGCTTGGGCGTCGGGGAGGTGGTGGCGATTCCACACCTGCCCCGAAGACGAAGAAGTACGCGAAGGCAGAGCGCAAGTACTGAGCTTCACCAGCGGACCACAAGGTGTCCGTCAACAAAGTGGTGCTGGACGTCTTTTGCGTCGGCCGCAAGGGGAAGTTCACGCTCCAAGGTGGGGGCTCCGTCCTGTTCGATCTTGATTCGAAGCATGCTGCCTTGCTCGGCTTCGACGACTTCCGTTGAAAGTTGTCCGTCTTGCACACCGGCCATGGGGAAGGTGAGGCCGTCCGGGTCGGTCCGGCCGTGCAGTTCCTCCACCATCCACGCCAAGCGTCGCTCAGGTTCGACGTTGGCCAAGTGCGTCTCCGGTAGCATTCCGGCTGTGACGAGGTGGAAGGTGTGCCGCTGACGCACTTCATCGAGGTGACCGGCTTCGGCGGCCACCTCGGCATGGAGGTCCTCAGGACGTGCCGCGAGGGGCGTGGTCGTCTCCTCCTCCATGGGCGATGGTCCGCTCGACCCTTCATCAAGGTGTGGGGACACGAGGCACCCGACGGTAGAAGCGTTCAGCCAACCGCTTGAGACCGCTTGGGTCGCTCATTGGAACCATCTGCAGGTCGCCTGGGAAGCACTTGCGGTACATCGGCTGCTCGCAACGCTGCTCCAACAAGAGCACGACGGCGCGGTCATCGATGCCGCGGATGGGGCGTCCCATGGCCTGAAGGACACGGTTGACCGCAGGTTGGGTCATGGTGTACCGCCATGATTTGTCCTTTCCAAAGCGTTCACCGACGAAGGCCTTCAACCCGTCTTGGACGACGCCCGGAGGGGCGATGGGCAAGCCGATGCAGGCGACGGCATCCAGCAGACCGCCACGGTAGTCGACGCCCTCCGACAAGCGTGCACCGAAGGTGCCGGCGAGGAGGACCTTCCGGCCAGCCTCACGTTCTCGTTCGAGGGTGTCAAGCACTTCGTCGGCCTTTGATTTGTCCCAGTCCGAGGATTCCACGACCGTGCGGTGCACGGGCCAGTGCGCGTCGGTGACGATCTCCTCCAGCAGAGCATAGGACGGTGCGAAGACCGCCACGTGGCCCGGTGCCGCTTGGATCAAGGCACGAAGGTGCTCTTGCATCCGTGCGGTGTTCGCCGGTGAACGTTGTCGGTAGGTCGTGGTGACGTCGGTGGCGACGACCACGGGCCTGCGTTGCGAGGCAAAAGGAGACGGG
>DUHU01000199.1 GCA_013330765.1 Candidatus Poseidoniaceae archaeon
AGGGGTTCCGGTGCACGAGGTCACGCAGCGGGATCTTTGGCGCATGGCTCACCCCGGGAGCGGTTCGCTGCCCGAGGTCTTGACCTTGATTGGACGAGAACCATCGGCAGAAGACCTCCACAGCATGCTCGCCCGTGGAGGGACCGTGTTGTGCTTGGACGGTGTGGCCTACGCTGGAAACATCGGCTTCTCGGTACGCACGGCCGAAGTGGCCGGTGCGACTGGAGTGGTTTTGGCCATGGACGAGGCCATCACCGGTCGAATGTGGAAAGACATCAGGCACAGCAGCATGCAGGCCACACGCTTCATCCCAGTGCTTCAATCCAACATCGAAGCGACCGTTGCCGCAGCGCAGCAGGCCGGATTTCGCATCATGGTCATCGAGGACGTCGGCGACCACGACCTTCAGGAGGTCGATCTGACCGGTGACGTCCTGATGATCGTCGGTGCAGAGTCGGACGGCGTCAGTCAAACGGCCTTGGACGCAGCAGATGTGGTCGTCCGGCTCCCAATGCATGGCTTCGTACCGTCCTACAACCTGCAAGTGGCGGTGGCCTGTGCCTGCGTCGAGGCCGCGCGTCAACGACGGTGACCACCGGGCCTCTGTGGCCGCGGAGGAAGGGGTTTTAGGGGTGACGAAAAACGAACGAACGTGAAGGGGAAGGCGGTGCTCTCCGTCCGCGACTTGACCGTCGGGTACGGCACACCTCTTGTCTCGGGCATCGATTTGACCGTCAAACCGGGTGAAATCATCGGCATCATCGGAGCCTCCGGAATTGGCAAGACCACCTTGTTGCGGACCTTTGCTGGATTGGTCCCGCCGATGGGCGGGCAGCTTGACGCCAACTTTGCGCACCGTGGTGAAGTCGGCTACATCCCTCAGCGCTTGGGCCTGGTTCGCCACGCCTCGGTGGAACACAACGTCGGACTTGGCACTCGAGCCACGCCAAGAACACCTCCGAACGGATGGAGAAAGGCCTACCAATGGCGGGCCAAAATCACACGGGAGGCCATCGAGGCGATGGGCTTGACCGATAAAACGCGTGAACCTGTGCGCCGCTTGTCGGGAGGTCAACAGCGTCGGACGGCGACCGCACGAACGCTGGCCCAACGCCCTAGCCTCATTTTGGCCGATGAATTCTTGAGCGAACTTGACGTTGAAAACGTCGAGATGGTGTTCACGGCCATCCTGCGGCTGGTCGAGGAGGACCGCACCGCCTTGGTGTTGGTGGAGCACGACGTTGAGCGGGCTTTGCGGTATTGCACAAGGGTGTTCAAAGTGCAGGACGGCACCCTCACGCCCGTTTCCGGAGGCGAAGAAGAGTGAGTCGAGGCACGGTCACCCTTGGGTTGCTGACCCTGTTTTTCCTCGCGTTCACCGTTGTCCTGCTCAACGATTTGGCCGACGGTTCGTGGTCGCGTTTCGAAGGCGGATGGGCCAACTTGCGACGGCTGATTACCGAAAGCCTCTGGCCGCCGGATTGGGCGGTGCTCGAAGCCCGGAATTACCCACCGTGCGAAGCAGCGTTTGGATTCCTGTGCTCCAAAGCCTACCTTGGCATGCTCGAGACCCTGAAGATGGCTTTCGTTGGAACCGTGATCGGATTCCTTGGGGCCATTGTGTTGGCTCCGATGGCCGCAAGCAACCTTTCTCCTGCTTGGATGGGCGTGCCCTCGCGTCTCATTCTGGCCGGCATGCGGAGTTTGCCGAGCATCATATGGGCCATCCTGTTCGTCGCTGTGGTCGGCCTTGGACCGCTTGCCGGTGTGCTGGCCATGGCCTTCTACACGGTGGGGTACCTTGGAAAACTGCAGTTCGAATCCTTCGAAGGATTGGGAAGCGGCCCGTTGGAAGCCGCACGCGCCATGGGCATGGGCCGAGCAGAAGTCTTCCTGTTCGTGGTCGTACCCGAGTCGGCGAACGGACTCATCAGCCAACTCTTGTTCATGTTCGAGTACAACGTCCGTCATGGCTCCGTGCTTGGCCTCGTCGGTGCCGGTGGCATCGGTTACTACCTGCAATATTACCTCGGTTTCCTCCTTTACGACAGCGTCATGGCCCTGATCATGGTCATTTTCGTCGTCGTGGTTTGCATCGATGCAGCATCGAGGCGCATCCGCTCGTTCCTTTCCGAGTCCGATGACGTGCCAAAAGCCAGTTGGCTCTCTGTCTTCATGACTCCAGAACACGCTGCTTCTGCCGACGCTCGAACGTCGGAATCCACGAACTGAGGTGATGCGGTGGGCGAACCTGGTCGATTGGCCATGGTCATCGCGCTGCTGATGGTTCCCCTCTTGGTGCACACTGCTCCATACGTCTACGGCAATCCAGAGGAACCTGACAGGGTGATTCCATCACCGGAGAGCCACGAACCGATCAGCGAAGGCGTGCTTCTCATCCTGCTCGACGGCGTTGGGGAAGCGGTCATGTTGGACGAGGCGCTGATGCCGAAGCTTCACGCTCGCTTGGGCGACAGCGCGGTCCTTTCGCTGACGACCGGCCCGATCACCCTCTCAGCGACGGCGACCAGCGAGATGATGACGGGCGTCCCAAACGCGCCTGTTGACGGTTTTAGGAATTTCAGATTAAGCCATCCGGGAGGAACGGATCCTTGGCTGAGTGCGGCGGACGACCCGCGCCACTCGGTGGGCATGATCGGTTCCTACGTCATGGGCAACCTCTACGATTCCTCCTCCAACGTGGAATTCGTCAACACCTTCGGCGGCAACGGAGACTACTACGAGGGTGATGCAGAGACCACACGCTTGGGCCTGGCGTGGATGGAAGAAGGACGCCACAACGTCATGGCCTTGCATTACTCTGGAACCGACAAAGTGGGCCACCACTGGGGCATTGAAACCGAAACCTACCAGGAAAAATTGCGCCACGTGGACGGCCAAGTGGACGACGTTTTGGAAGCCCTCCCCGAAGGGTGGACGGCCATCGTCACCGCGGATCACGGCATGACCTCCACGGGAAGCCATGGGTCTTCGGAAGCCGTGACGCGCGAAGTCGCCGCGGTGCTGCTCGGCGAAGGGGTTCGAGAAGGGGCGAAGAGTGAGGGACACCAGCGGGACCTTGCTGCTTTGCTTCCTGCTCTATTGGACCTCCCCTTCCCCGCCCAACTGCACGGAAGGATTCCCCTCGAAGCGTTGGCTCTCTTGCCCACGGAAGCCGAACGGCTGGAAGCATGGAATTGGGAAGCCGCCGTTGAGCGAGCAGAATTTCACGGCTTTGACGACGGCGGTCAACCCCTGAACGCATCCGTCATCGAATGGTCCCGGGTCGAGGTGGATGAAGGCTTGAACAGAAGTTCTGACGTGGCGCTTTCAGCCTTCACGTGGGTGCTGTTGTTGGGCTTGGCAAGCCGGTGGGCGCATCGCCGTCATGGTGGTGGCGCGCTCGCCATGCTCGTTGGAGGCGCTGGACTGGCGGTCCTCCTGTCGGCCCAAGCCTCGCTTGGCTGGTCCGCCATGGTTCCTCGAGGCCTCGGAGCCGTCGCTGCTGCCGCCTTGACCCGGATGGCCCTGTCCTCGGACGCCCCCTTTGAGGAGCACCATGAACGAGCAGACCGTCGCGAAGGCGCTGGCCTCGTCGCGTTGATGGTGGTCATGGCTCCCTTCGCAGACGCAAGTCAAGTCCTGATGGTGGCATGCATGGGGTGCGTGCTCTTACTCGCTTCCAGGGCGGCGCTCGACAGGCCGTTGGCGTCGTGGGTTCAGACGAAGCCTGCCGTGACCGTGGTCCTCGTCCTCCTCGCCGCGTCCTATGGAAGCCTGCGGGTGTGGTTCGTGCTCCCCGTCTTGTTGGGATGGGGTTTTGGAAGGGCATGGGAACGCTTCCGTGGGGTTCGGCGTGACCTGAGCCTCGGTTGGGCTTTGGGCGTTGGCCTGTTGGCCTGTTTCGGCGTGTTGCTGCCCCACCGAAGGATCCTGGAGAGCAACGTGCTGTTGGATCTGGTCCGTTTGGACCCCACGGGAGACGCTGCCCGCTTTGCGTTCTCCCTCGTCCTGTTGGCCGTCACTGCAGCCGTGTGGGCCATGCACGTCCACGAGCGTCTTTCGCTCAGGTCATCAGGAATCATGTTCGGCTTGCTCGTGCTGGTTCTAGGCGTCCGTTCGGCACGGAGCAACGTCGTGGACTGGTTGGCGTTGGCCGGCTTGCTTGCGGTGTACATCACCGCGATGCGGGACTCCCTCGACACGGCGTCAGGACGGTTGCCAAACGGCGTCTTTGAAGCCGCCCTTACCGCACACCTCCTGTTGATTTGGGGGCCGTGGGCTGCACTCAGCAGTTTGTCGGTGCTGGCCTTGGCTCCACGCATCATGCAGGCCATCGGCCATCGACCCAGCACGGGCCATCAATGGGTGGCCTATGCCGTCCTCCCTTGGATGTTGGTGGCCACGTGGTGGACCTTGCTCGGTCAGGTGGACGGCGTGCAGACATGCCACGAAGGACTGTGCCCCTACCCGAGGGAACTCGATCCAGGAACCGTGGTCCTAAACGGTGGATATGTCGGGGCCAGGAACAACCCTGCAGACCTGTGGATTGGAGCGATGGTGGTCACGCCATTGGTCATGCTCATCGGTGCCGTCTGTTGGAGCTTGGCTCGGGCAGGACTGGACCTGCGTCCCTACGTCGCCCTCCAAGCGCTGTTGATCGTCGGTTGCTTGGCGACCCTCGCGTTCGCGCCTGCTTACCCGAGGCTCGTGTTTTCATTGTCCTACAACGCCCTGTTTGCCGCGTTGCAGGTCAGCGTGGCGGCAGCGGCGTTCGCACTGACGCTTCGTCAGCATGACAGGGGTCAAGGCAAGGCGACGGCGTAGACGCCGCCTGCCCAACTGGACACGAGCACGGCTCCGTCCTCCGCCACCCCCAAACCC
>DUHU01000192.1:0-457 GCA_013330765.1 Candidatus Poseidoniaceae archaeon
CGGAGGTGAGGCTTGATGTCTGACCGTCGCGCCGTCGTCCACATCTTTTCGTCGTACAACAACGTCCTGATGACCGCAACCGACCTCACGGGTGCGGAAACCATCACCACCTGCTCCGGTGGCCAAGTCGTCAAGACCGCCTCGGACAGCGGCGGCCAATTCGCAGCTACCCGCGCCGCAGAGCGCTTGGCCGATGCCCTGCGTGAGAAAGAATTCACGCAACTCATCGTCAAGTACCGCGCTCCTGGCGGCAACAAGGCCAACACGACCGGTCCCGGGGCTCAGGCCGCCATCCGCGCCCTGACCCGTGCCGGCATGACCATCACGCGCATCGAAGACGTCACCCCCATCGCCCATGACGGGACGAAGAAGAAGGGCGGACGTCGCGGTCGTCGCGTCTGAACGAGGTGGATCAACATGAACATCGAAACCGTGAACGGTTGGCCCAAGGGCCGCA
>DUHU01000192.1:776-1119 GCA_013330765.1 Candidatus Poseidoniaceae archaeon
GGCGAAGTACCTCATCACCGACACCGATGCCTCTCAGGTCAACGCCATCCGCCGAGCCATCCTCAGCGATGTCCCCCGGTTGGCCATCGCCTTCGTCGATTTCACCCAAGGTGTCAACCAAGACAACCAAGGCGAAGTCGTCGAGTCGGTCAACGCCCTCCCCGACGAGGTCATCGCCCACCGTTTGGCGATGCTCCCCGTGCCCACCTACCCTGACGAAGGCATCCACTTCGTGGACGAGTGCCCGAACTGCAGCACCTTGGTCGAAGCCGAGCGCGGTTGCATGCAGTGCCAGGTGCTCTACTCCCTCAACGCTCGCGGCCCCTCCCCCGACGACGAAGAA
>DUHU01000192.1:1425-4014 GCA_013330765.1 Candidatus Poseidoniaceae archaeon
GCCCCTCCCCCGACGACGAAGAAGAGTTCCGCACCGTGCACGTCGGCGACATGATGACGCTCTCCGACCCGATGTTCGACATCCCCGAGGAGTTCGCGCGCATCCCTCTGACGATCCTCGCCAAGGGCCAGTACCTCGAATTCTACGCCTTTGCCACCTACGGCCGCGGCCGTGAACACGTCAAGCACGCTCCTGCTGCCGCCATCACCTTCCGCCCCCAGCGCGTGGCCGTGATGCAAGACAAGAAGGCCGCAGAAGTGCTCTTCGGCCTCGACCTGACCACCAAGGACGGTCGTCCCATCGACGCCAAGCTGTTCACCAAGAACCGTGTTGAGGACATCGACACGGTCCACGATCTTGAGAAGGCCATCCACCAAGTCGGCCCCGGTACGGGACGCGACGAAGCCTTCGGTGAAGCCATCGTGTTCGAAGAGGTCCCCGGCGCGTACGTGTTCACCTTCGAGAGCGACGGCTCCATGGCACCGGATGTCGTGATGAACGAAGCCCTTCGCGAACTCAGCGAGCGCTTCATGAGCATCTCTGGCGATCTGGAAAAGGCCCTCGCTTGAGCGCGGAACGCGCTTGGCTCCCCGCACCTTGATGGACGGGTTCCATCGCTTGCTGTCCAATGTCGGTCGGTGAAGCCCACGTCGGCGGGCATGTCACCTTGCTGTTCTCCATCCACGACGACGAGATTCTGCCTCGTCGCCAAGGCAGCAGGGGCGCAGGTCTGTGCCTCGATGCAGGCGTTCGCGTTCGCGCTCAAGCCCTTCCTGCACCCGCCGCAGAACCCTCGGCAGGCGCGGTGCCCGCGCCCCGACCGCTTCACCAAGACGGGACCATCGAGGTCGACGTCCGAGACCGGTTTGGGCAACCTTGGGCGGAAGGCCAAGCGATGTACATCACCCTGATCAACGACCTGCGCGCCGTTCGACGCCTTCCTTCCTCAACATCATGGCGTTTGGACGTCCGACTTGAACTGCCGCTCAGCCAAGGGTTCGGGATGTCCGCTGCCGGCTTCTTGGCCGCGGCCCTCGCCGTGCTCGAAGCCAACGGGACCCCAGATCCAGCGTACGCTGCCCGGGCTGCCCACCGCCTCGAGCGGCTGCATCGTGGCGGGCTGGGGGACGTCTTGGCCCTGCAGGCAGGAGGCATGGCCCTTCGACGAGAACCGGGTGCTCCAGGCGTGGTCGGCTTGGCTCAGGGAGCCTCCCTCACCGCCCCCCTGCTCCTCGTTTGGCAACCCGACGAATCACGGCACACGTCGTCGTACATCGATCATCCAGGATGGAAACGTTCCATCACCCGGGCTGGCGAAGAGGCCCTTGGTCCGTTGTTGGTCGGCCCTTGGACCGAAGCACGATGGGGCGACGTGCTCGAAGCAGCCGCATCCTTCGCTCGCGTGTCTGGGTTGGCGTACGAAGACGAACGCGCGGCCTTGCTGGAGCGGGTCCAAACCGTCCTCGCCGACCACGGCCTTGAGGGCGATTGGACGTGCCGTTTGTGCATGCTCGGCGTCTCCGCCGTGGTGGTTCCAAGGCAACCTTCTACGGCGTCCTCCATGGTCTTGGAAGGGCTGCGCGATCCGCTGGAGGTGGTCGGACTTGAGGTCGCCATGTGCGGTCTTGCGGCCTTGCCGTCGGACGAAGAGGAGTGATTCATTCGTCCGGCTTCTCGGCCAACACCCAGCACCGAAAGGCCCGAAGGTGGGTCAATTGGGTCCAAAATTTCCGGACATCACCGACGGTCAACATCCGCACACAACGCAAGAGCGCACGCAAGCCGACGGAAAGCAGCGTCAGTGGATTTGGTGGACGGCGTTGCACAAAGCCAAGTCGTGCGACGGCCGTCTCAAGCGCTTTTGAGCGTGTGAAGAGGATCAGGGGTCTCGCGGGCGTGGCGGTGATTGCAGCCCGAATGAGGTCATGACTGAGTCCTTTCCCACGGTGTTCAGGATCGACCACCACGGTCGTGACCTCCGCTGCGAAGAGGTGCTGCCGAAGTTCGGTGTAGGCCAGAATGTTCCCTTCATCGTCCCTCAAAGCCGTGGCTTCCTCCACCCAACGGCGTTCGCGTTTCAGGCGGTACGGTGGTCGGAGGTCGCCTTCCTCACGAAGGCGTTGGACCAGCCAACGCACGTCCTGTTCGGCGCCCATGAAACGCACTCATTGTGCAAGACTTGGCTCTGCCGCTGCGGGTTCTGCACGCGCACCTTTCACGTCATCGGGCGTCAGGACATCGCCCCGCCCGAGCACTTCGACGACCTTCGCATGAACACGACGGTCTGCGTCGCGTTTTGCTTGCGAACGCTTGGCCAGCGTTCGCATGGGCATGGCCATGCGGATGTTCCCCTCGAAGAGGGGCGCATGCCTGGCCAAGAAGGCCCAATAGAGGTCGGAGATGGGGCACGTGGAGGAAGGTGAGAAGCTGCAACCCTTGCAGGCGTCGCCCATGCGCTTCAGGTAGGGCGTGCCACAGACGTAGGGCTTGGTCGACATCAACGAACCCGTGGCATAGGTGCCCATGGCGAGGACGTTCGGTTCCACCACCCAATCGTAGGCATCGGTAAACATGGCCCAAAACCAGTCG
>DUHU01000039.1 GCA_013330765.1 Candidatus Poseidoniaceae archaeon
CGCTCGCTCATGAAGAACACGAAGGCAGCACCCATCGAGATGTACCCCACGAAGAACAAGAAGAAGGTCAACAACTCAAGGGAGTCGTTGCCAGCTCCGTCGCTCAGGAAAGCGGGGAGACCGGTGTCAGCGTCTACGGCCGCGTCCGCAGCAAGTGCGGTGGGAACGAGAACGGCCAACACGGCCATGGCGGTCAACAGCAGGGCAGTTCGTCGGAGGGTTTTCTTTCCAGACATTATGTTGCTACGGAAATTTCACAGATATAAAGCGGCGTTTTTTTTCTTTGCTCAAAGTGGGTGTTTTGGTGCAGAACAAAAAACGCGGAGAACCGCATTCATCTGGTCAAATATCTGACCCATTCACGCCTTTCTTTGACCTTGCGTCGATGGCAACGGTTGAAGAGCAGGGCGTAGAGGGAGGGGTGAGTTCCATGCGCATGCGCCTTGGCGAGCAATTGGCGGTGACCCTCTTTGGGACAAGCCATGGTCCATGCGTCGGCGCCCTGATCGAAGGCATGCCTTCAGGCATCTCAATCGACCGGACAGCAATTCAAACCTCCATGGATGCACGTCGGCCCGGAGCCGGCCTGGGGAGCAAAAGACAGGAATCTGACGAGGTGCGGTTGGCCTCAGGAATTCACAACGAGCAAACCACGGGACAACCTGTTCTGATTGAAATCGCAAACGCAGACGCGCGTTCGAGCGACTACAGTTTCCTTCCAGACCGTCCAAGACCTGCTCACCAAGACCTCCCGATGCATGTCCGCTCCCACGGCCACGCCGACTTGAGTGGAGGTGGTTCATCGTCTGCTCGATTGACCGCTGGCTTGGTGGCAGCAGCAGCCATCGTCCGTCCTCTCCTGGACGGCCTCGGAGTGCAGGTGACCGCCCACGTGGGGGCCATGGGGCCGCACGAAGCTCCGCTTCCCGCACACGGCAGGACTTGGCCGACAGCATCTGCAGCGATGGCACGGTGCCAGGACGCAGATGCCGCTGAAGCGATGGTCAACCATGTTGAATCACTGAAGCGCGAACGTGACAGCGTCGGTTCACGGGTGGACATGGTGATCTCCGGATTGCCCATGGGACTCGGCGAACCGTGGTTTGACGGCCTTGAACCCGCGCTAGGACGAGCCCTCCTTGCTGTTCCTGGCGCACGGGCGGTCGAATTCGGCCAAGGAACCGCAGCGTTGCGCGTGAAAGGAACCGCCCACCATGGCGGTTGGCATCCCACTGAGGACGGCCCAGAACTTCGGACCGACATCAGCGAAGGTGCGCTTGGAGGCATGGCCTCTGAAGCCGACCTCGTGGTTCGGTTGACCCTGAAACCTCCTTCGAGCATTCCCCAACCCATGCCGACCGTGGAACTCTCCACGGGCGAAGCCAGCAGCGTGACGGTCAAGGGTCGACACGACCCTGTATTGGGCCCACGCGGCGTGGCCGTCGTGGAAGCGATGGCGGTCGTCGTTTTGACCGACCTCGCCCTCCGAGGAGGCTACATCGATGGGTGAAGCATGGACGGTGCACAAGTTCGGAGGGTCTGTCCTCCGTGGCGCTCCGGATTTGGACCGTCTTGCTGATCGAATCGCCGAGGCCGAAGGGCCCGCTGCCGTGGTCGTGTCCGCTTTGTGGGGCACCACGGACCGCTTGTTGCGTGCTGTGGACGACCCACGCTACGCTGAGCGTTTGGTCAGCGACTTGCGGTCTCATCACCTGATGTTCGCACCACGCCTTGACCGCGGACGTGACGGTAACCGATTCGAACACGTGCTTGAATCGATGGCTGTAGCCCTCCGCCTCCGGCGTGCAAACCCGTCAGACGATGCCGCTCGGATCCAATTGTTGGCCTCAGGAGAGCGGCTCTCGGCCCTTGTGATTGCCCACCACCTTCGCCGATGTGGATTCGCGGCACACGCCGTCGGAGCCGAAGACATCGGCATGGTGCTCTCTGGCGTGCACGAAGCCGCAGCAGTCGACCTTTCCCGAAGCGCGGAGAACTTCGACCGTAGCATCATGCACGGCATTCCTGTCATCACGGGATGGCTTGGTTCGGGCAATGACGGGTCGTTGGCGTTGCTTGGACGTGGGGGTTCGGACCACACGGCTACCGCTGTAGCGCACCTTCTTGGAGCCCATCGCGTTGTTCTCTGGAAAGACGTGAGGGGCATTCACCCGGTCAACCCGCGGTGGGGCATCAAGACCAAACCCATTTCCTACGTCTCCTACGAATTGGCGCGAATGGCTGCAGGATTGGACGCGACGGTGCTCCATCCCGCAACCGTTGGCCCATGCATCGAGGACGGCATCCCCATCGAGGTACGTCACCTCAGTGATTCGCTGAAGGAGCCGGCTCCGACGACCATCGGGCCCGAGTTGATCGCCGACCTGGGGCCCATGGCTGCGGCCTGCACCATGGACGTCTGTGCCGTTGAGGCCGCCTTCCCACCGGTTGGCACACCCGGATCACAGCAAGCAGCATTGCTGACCCAATTGGCCAACCGCGGCCTTGGAGTCCATGCGTCCACGTCATGGGTGGACGGAACAAGGCTGATTGTAGATGCGAGCGCCGTGGAGGAGATTGAAGCCTCCCTGAACGATGTGGGCATGCACATCGACCATGTCGGTGCACCTTCCGCCATGATCACCTTCATCGGTGCTTGGCAGGACCCGAAAACATGGTTGCAGCATCTTGGTTTGGATGGCATTGAGCCTGTCGATCATGACGCTCGGAAAATTCGCATCCTCGTGCCACGTGAAGAAGCAAAAGCCACCTTGGAAAGGATGGCTGAGCAAGCGGCTTGGTTGGCCAAGGCCTGATCACGCGTCGCGGCTCTCACGGTAACGCTGCAGATGTGCCGGAAGGTTCAGCGCGAACAGCGCGCCGGTCACCAGGAACACAAACAGGGTGCCCAAAGCGACACCATACACCGATGTGAGTTCAACGGATTCCTCCAAACGCCGTGCGGTGTTGCTGGAAAGAACACCCACAATTGCAGGAAGGATGGTGTTCGCAGAGAGCACGAGGGTGGCCAGCACGATCGAAATGATGGGGTTGAGCACAAGCGCCCGGTGATACTTGCCAACGATTTTTCCGGGGTTCATCACGTAGACTTCGTTGGTTCGGATGCTGGTGTCCAACATGCTGTAACGAAGCACGCCGTTGCTGATCTCGATGTACATGATCAGGAAGACCGCGTAAATCACGACCAAACTGCTCAGGAGGAAGGGGCGGTCAGCGAGGCCGAACGGGTCAAAGGAAAGCGCCACCTTTGACGACGCAAACCGCAGGATGGCGAGGATGAAGAGGACGTTTGAGGCCAACAGATAACGCCCGTCGCGTCGGAACGTACCGACAAAACCCGCGATGGTGGCCAAGGCGATCACGACCACTTGGACGGTGGTGGCGATGCCAATGCTGCCGGTGAGCATGTACCAGATGGTTCCCGCACCGGGGGAGACGATGAGGGTCAGGAACGCCAAGGCGATGAGAATCCCGTACACGGCCAGTTGGAGGTTCTGGACCATCTTGTCGGGAGGCAAGAATTTCATTTTCGGGACCAAGGGGCCGCCCAGCAGGCTTTCTACGAAGCTTGGGATTTGAATCTCCGGAATGGCATCCTTGGGAATCTCCGTTCCGATTCCGGCGTTGCCGGCCAACTTCTTTCGGCTGGGGGCCGATGACCGCACGGTCTTGCTGTCGTACAGGTGAGAGGTGTCTCCAGAGGTTTTTGCAGCCATTTACTCACCTCAGAATCCACGTGCGCCAGCGAGGGCCGTTGAGAGGAGCATGTCGGGCTCCCAATCCATGATGTTGACACCGAGACCACGAAGTTCGCCGATCAGAACGTCACGTTCGGTTTTCAGCACTTCGTAGCCCGTCCGGTCCAACCGCTTTGCATCGAATTCAAACTCGAGCGATGACGGCGAGAGCACGGTCACGTCAAAGTCGCGGGCGCGGAAGTCGCGCAAGGCGTTGACGATGGTCGGGTCATCCTCGAGGTTGCTCAAGACAATGATGGGGCTTCCCTTGTTGATGTGAGGCAAAATACGGTTCACCACGACCTGAAGCGGTGTGTTGCCCTTGGCAACGGCACCGGCCAATTTGGTCAGGATCACGTAGAGTTGCTTCTTGCCCGTGTCGCGGTCCACGCTGACGACTTCATCGCCGTAGACGATGACGCCGACAGAGTCGCGGCGTCCGAGGAAGTACTTGGCCAACGAGGCTGCCGCTCGAGTCGAGTAGACCAATGCGTTGCGGCTGACGGGACCCGTCTCTGCAACCGAGCGTGAGTCCACGAAAATGATGACGTCAGACACGGCGTCACGCTCGCGTTCGTTCACCATCAGCTTGCCCGAGCGAGCGTAAGCAGACCAGTTGATGGCACGGAAGGAGTCGCCCTCGAAGTATTCGCGAAGCGAGTAGAATTCGGAACCTGGACCGGGCTGTCGGATGTTCACCGCACCGGTGAAAATCTTGGGCACACGGGACTTGACGAAGGTCTCCTTGAGGTCCTCCATCTTGGGGAAGACAAGGAAGTCGTTGTAGACGTGAAGTTCCTTCTCGCGGTGGAACAGCCCGAATGCGTCCTGCATTCGAACGGCCACTGGGCCAAGGCTGTAGAATCCCCGAAGGGGGCATTCGACCGTGTACTCGATGAAGGTCTCTCGACGCGGGCCGAGTTCCATCAGGATGTAGTTGGAGCCTGACTTGATTCGCATCACTTCAGGCACGCGGTCACGCACTTCGAGGATCTTGGCCAAGCCGGAGTGATTCTGCATTCTCAGCGTCACGCTCAACTCACCGTCTTCGAAAAGGCGCGCGCTGGACATTTTGCGCATCGCGGAAACGTTGCCTAAGGCCATGCCCTCTTCACCGGTGAACTCTTCTGACCGACGTCCGGAGGAGGCGACGTCGGCGTGTCCACCGAAAAGAGCAGCCCACGTCAAAATCACAAAGATGACCACCGCGATGGTGACCAACTGTGAGTTACGCAAGGTGAGCCCAAGCAGGTACATGGCGACAGCAAGGCTGCCGAGCATCGCTGATTTACGGCTCCACATGGTGGCCTACTCTCCGTTTCAGATGTCGTGAACGACCTCAGACGGTCGGCACGGGCACTTCACGCAAGATGTTCTGGACGACTTCTCCGGCCTCCAGACCCTTGATCTGGTGCTCTGGCTTCAGGATGATCCTGTGAGCGATGGCCAATTCAGCGACCGTCTTGACGTCGTCGGGGGTGACGAAGTCACGCCCGCGAAGTGCGGCGGCGGCACGGGAGGTCTTCAGGAGCGCCTGGGAACCACGAGGCGAGGAGCCGACGAGAACGCGAGGGTCCTCACGGGTTCGCGAGACGATCTCGACCATGTACATGCGGAGGCTGGGGTCAACGTACACGCTTTCACAGGCCTGCTGCATGGCAATCACGCGCTGCGGGTCGGTGATGACGTCCACGTCCACGGCGTCCTTTCCACGCTCGATACGGCGGCGGAGGATTTCGTCCTCGTCCGCACGGTCGGGGTAACCCACGGACATCTTGAACATGAAACGGTCAAGCTGTGCTTCGGGCAGGGGGTAGGTACCTTCCTGCTCGACGGGGTTCTGGGTCGCCATGACGATGAAGGGGGCCGGGAGCTTGTGGGTCACGGTACCGATCGTCACCTGCTTTTCCTGCATCGCTTCGAGCAATGCAGCCTGCGTCTTGGGCGGGGCACGGTTGATCTCGTCAGCGAGGAGGAGGTTGCAGAACAACGGACCGGGCTTGAAGGTGAACTCACCCTTCTTCGCGTCGTAGATGTTGGTCCCGGTGATGTCAGCGGGGAGCAAGTCAGGCGTGAACTGAACACGCTTGAAGTCACACCCGAGGGCGTCGGCGAAGGTGTTCGTCATCAGCGTCTTGGCCAGACCGGGGTAGTCCTCGAAGAGGAGGTTGCCGTTGGACAGGATGTTGATGAGCACGTTATCGATGATGTGTGCTTTACCGATAATCACCTTCTGCACCTCAGCAGCGATGGCTTGGGAAATCGCACCGACGGCGGTGAGACGTTCCTTCACTTCTGGGCTGCTCTGGTGCCGAGTGGGCGCCGGAGCGGGGGCGGCTGGTGCGGCGGGTGCTGCGGGTGCTGCGGGCGCGGGTGCTGCCGGCGCGGCTGGAGCCGCGGGGGCAGGGGGCGCCGGAGCAGCAGGTGCGACCGGCGCGGGCGGGGCTGCGGGGGGGGCGGGTGGCTGCATGGTTTGTTCCTCCTAGGTTACTTTCCCCAACGACGGATGTGCGGGATCATCTCCCTCAATTCATCGCTGGAATAGACGCGGTTCGAGCTTACGAGCTCGACCAGGCGCGGTTCGCGCACCATTTGCATGATCTCCGCCGGGGACTTCCGTGCGAATTCGTCACGGGTCAGGTCATGGAGTTGCCGTACCTTCGAGAGGAAGGCCTCACGAGTACGGCGTTGGTATTGGGACGGGTCCAACTTGGTTGGACGCTCCCTGAAGCGAGTCAGGTCGAACACGTGTCGCCAGTTTTCCTTTTCTGGGACGACCATGATGGCGATGGCCAAGAGGGCGAAGAGGTTCATGCCGATGAGCCACTTCAGCAGCCCATCGCTGGTCAGCAGCACCACGGCGCCGACGGCCTCCGTGAAGGGCATGGTCAAGGCTCCTGCAACGTGACGGCTTTCGTCGAACACGACGTTGAAGCTGGAGAAGCTAAAGGCGACTGGAGCGGACAACTCGGTGTTGTCGTGCTCCATCATGGACGCGACAAGGGCGGTGAAGTAACGCTCGTTTCCGTACCAGGCGTTGTCGCCTTGGTCGATGCCTTGGCTGTCCGTGGTCCAGCAGGTGGCCGCGTCACGGCCCTCGTACTGAGGACTGTCACACTGCATTTTCCCGGTGAGTTCCGCCTTCTCCCACGTCCACATGTGGTTGGCAAAGACGGAGTGGTCGGCAACAAAGACGATGCTTCCCGTCACGCCGATTTGTCCTTGCCCTCCACCAACGGTGGTGTCAAGCACGCCCTCAACCGGGTAATCCATCCGGACGATCAATCCAGTTTTTCCGTCACCCAACACCGGGTTGGCGATGTTGTCAGGGTTGAAGTCGGCACGAGCGATGAACGCTGGCGTGGACGCCGCTGCAAGGACGCTCACGGTGCGCTGGGTTTCAGCCTGGTCCTCAAGGACCTGAATGGCCGTCGGTCGGTGGAAGAGCACGGGGAGGCGGCAATTGTCGACGTCGCGGCTCATCACCTGTTCTTCGGTGCATGCTTGCCTTGCTTCGTCCTGCATTTCGGTGACGTTGCGAGTCAAGCTCGAGGCCGCCCAAACACGGCGAGCGTCCGAAGGGAGGGGGTTGCCGTCCGAGCCTTGCATCTCATAGTAGCGGTACGGGTCGACGACAGGGTCGCCGAAGTACTTCACACCGAAGAGGTCCGCCACAGGTTGGGCGTTGGAAGAGTTGGAGGCGAGGATGACTTTGCCTCCCTTTTTGGTGACGAAGTCGTGCAGGGCAGAGGCCTCTGCGGCATCGAAGGGTTTCTCCGGGGCCGTGATGATCAGCAGGGTGCGGTGGGGCTCTTTCCAGTCGTTGACGAGCATTGGGGTGGACATGGTGTTGGCGATGCTGTACCCCATACCGCCCTCGTCACTGCCATAGGAGGAACGAGCGTCGGTGATCTGTTGGTAACTCAATGTTACTTCTTCCGTTTCTTCATACGGAGAAAAGACAACCTCTTTTCCTGCACTGACCAGCGTGATGACCGTCCCGGACATGAGAACGGTGACGATGAGCGCCACCAGCAGCCACGACTCGAGACCGAGTCCTTTGCCGCCCTCCTCCGCCATGGTATCACCTCATGGAACAACAGTTGCCTGTAGCACCATCTCTGCGATATTCACGGCCCACATAATGATTCTCCCACCTTGTTCTTGACACATTGGGACGACGTACCTCATTCAGTTCGATTGACGATGGCGCCGATGGGCGCATCAACATCAGGAGTCTTCAGGACGGCGTTGACCGCCGAAAAAGGCCAGCATGACGGCCAGAAGAACGAGGGCATTTGGCAGCGGCATCGCGTCGCTTTCGGTTCCAGTCGAAGGATCACTCGTTCCGACGTCGTTCGGGTTGCCGACCACTTCGTCTGGGTCTGCTGCGTTCACGTCAACTTCGATGGTCGTGCTTCGACTGGCACCGTCGCCTTCTGAAGTGACAATCAGCCTGATTTCGCACGTTCGTTCAGGGTGGCTGCTGGACGCTTCCAGGCGGAGTACGACTTCAACGGGGGCTTGCCCGCCGACGTCTGTAGGCTCCACGACGGTACCTGCAATTCCGTCCAAACCCACAACACTGAGCTGAGGACAGGAACGGATTTCGGCCTCTGCCTCGGTCACGGCGTCCTTTGAATTGCCCATGTTGTTCAATTCCAAAGTCATCTCAATCCACGTGCCTGCATCGAAAGGACTCGGCGTGTTTGGGACGTTTGGCTCAAGCCGATGCACCCGAGGGAGTTCCAAGTCTGCTTCAATTTCTTGCGTGGAGCCGGAATTCGTTTGCGACGCTTCTGTGGCGGTCACGGTCAAAACCATGGCCGTGGCGGGTGCGTAAGCGCGCACCTCGTCGGCCGTGGTCCCGCTCAACGTGATCTCCACGGTTGTGTTTCCGTTGGCACCCACAGTGATGGGGGAATCGATCTCGGCCTCGAACGGTGCGTCGCTTGGCCAATCGAGTTCCATTTCCACTTCAAGTTCAATGGGGCGGTTGTTGGCAATCCAAATCTCCAAGCTGTCACTGATGGTCCAGCGGTTCCCATCGAGGTTCAGAATCACGCCTTCCTCCACGTCGCTTTCCCATCCCATCTCCCAAGACGGGGCCTCCACTTGGGCCTGAACGGGAACGAGGGGGAGAAGCAACACGGCGAGCATCAACATCGTTCGGCGCATGTTCAGTCCTCCTGCATGATGGCACGAAGTGCACGCGAGGCAAGCACGCTCACCATCGAACGGCGATAACGGGGGGGAAGCACCGTGTTGTTCACCGGCTTAATCGCCTTTTGAAGCGCTTTTGACAGACGTTTTCTGCCTTCTTTTTCAGTCCAATCCTCATGGGCATCCACAAGATCGGCATGCAGGCCGGGAATGCTCTCGAGCCCAGTGCTGGCCACACGAAGGGAGCCTGCATCGCCGGGAATCCAAGAGGCAGCGATGCCGGCCTCGGGGAAATCCCACGTTTCGCGAACGCGCAGTTTGTGGTATGCCCCAACGCGGCTGGTGGCGTCCTCTGAGAGGTGGACTGAAAGCAAAAATTCGCCAGGTTGAAGCACGTTCTTCTTCATGCCGTCAAGTTCGAAGAAGTCCTCGAGAGGCATGCGTCGCTCACCGTTTGGCCCGACCAACTCCACCTCGGCCCCGAGGGCCATGAACGCAGCGGCCATGTCGCCTTGATAGGTGGCCACACAAAGCGTGTTTTGATTGGGAATGACCCGACAGTCTGCGCCCGTCCCACAGTCTGCTTTGTGGCACCACTCGATGGAGCGACGCCAATCTTCAGACTGATTGTACCAGAAGCACCGAGTGTCAAGGCACAAGTTCCCACCGATGGTCGCACTGCGGCGGATGAGGCTCGATGCAACTTTGGCGGCAGCAGCGGCAAGAAGTGGATGCACGACTTCCGAGGTGGCGACATCGTGCAATCGGGCCATGCAACCGATGCGATCGGACGCCAATGCATCGGCGCCGTCAACGTGGGCCAACGAGATGACGTCGCCCTTTGGATTGAGGTGCCATTTGTAATTGGGCAGGAGATCTGTTCCCCCAGCCACCCAATCGAAGGGACGCCCTTCAGAGGCGAGGTGTGCAGCGATGGCGCATGCTTCCTCGACCGACTTCGGGCGATGGAGCACAAAGGGTGGGGTCAGCATCAGTCATCACCCTCCATGTGACGCTGCTCTTGTTTGAGCCAAGCACGTCCGGCGTAGCCCATTTCAGCCATGGATTCAGGGTCGGGATCGTCGATCGCTGCCCAGCCTTCCAATTGCTCGTCAATCGGGCGCGTCGGATCGAATCCGAAGAGAACACCGTTCACGTACGGCGAGGTGTCTTCCGTCCGTTGGCGTGCATGGTCCCTTCCGTAGTGTTCCTCGGCCCTTGAGGCAAGTTTCTCCTGAAGCGGGCCGTGCGTGAGACGAGGCGATTCAAGGTCAAGGGGGTCTTCGACCCCTTCGGATTTCATCCGCTTTTGGATGTCGCCCCACACCACATCGGGCGACAGGGGCAGAGAAGAGGGTCGGACGCCTATGGCGTCGTACACGGCGTTGCACACGGCAGGCAAGATGGGGAGAAGCGGCCCTTCACCGGCTTCTTTCGCACCGAAGGGCCCTTCGGGGTCTGAAGACTCCACGATGATGGGCGTCACGTGCGGCATCTCGTGCACGGAGGGAATCTGGTACTGAAGCAGGTTCGCGTTCTGCAGGTGCCCGGTTCGCCCATAGGTCATGCGCTCGGAGAGCACCTGTCCGAGGCCCATGTGGCATGAACCAATGATTTGGCCCTCCACGGCCAAGGGGTTCAGGGCCTTACCACAATCGTGAGCGGCCCATACGCGCGTGCACTTCACCAAACCGGTTTCGACGTCCACGTCAACTTCTGCAACGTAGGCCGAGAAGGAATAGGCCGGCGCCAAACCCGCAGCAGCGCCCTTGTGGACGCCACCCATCGGGGGCGAACGGTAGGCGCCACGAGCGATGAGGGCGCCTTTGTCTTCCTGTGCCTTATGGAGGGCCTGAAGGTAGGACACACCTACGGACGGGTCGTGCTTGTAGACGATGCGTCGGTCGACCATCACCAAGGTCGTGGGGTGGTAGCCAAGCATGTCCCATGCTGCGTTGAGCAGCGATTCACGGATTTCCATCGCCGCTCGAATCGCAGCGTTGCAATTCATGAAGGTCACGCGGCTGGAATATGAGCCAAGGTCGACCGGACTCGTGTCGCTTTCGTGGCTGCGAACGTGGATCATGTCCAAGGGCAAAGCAAGAACTTCCGAGACCACTTGAGCGACGGCGGTGGTCGAACCTTGTCCGATGTCGGCCGCGCCGGTGTGCACGGTCACGCCGCCGTCCATGTCCACCTGAATGTGTACCGTGGCGTGGGGGAATCGGTTTGGATCCCAGTGAATCGGAAGACCCGACCCTGAGATGAAAAAGCCGCACCCGATCCCGATGCCCTTGCCGAGAGGCATGTTTCGGAATTTCTGGTCCCATCCGCTTTCCTCGCGAACGCGGCGCAGCGCCTCGCGCATGCCGTTGCTGGTGATGCGGAAGCCAGAGATGGTCCGACTGTGAGGCGGCAACAAGTTGGCGAGACGCAAGTCGATGGGGTCCACCGCCAATTGCTCGGCGATGTCATCCAAGCCGACCTCCACAGCGCACCTGGTGTTGACCGCACCGTGACCGCGCATGGCACCGCTGGCCGGCTTGTTCGTCCAGACGCGGGCCCCTGTGTAGTGGAAGGATCCCAATTCGTAGGGAGCGGTGGCCAACACGCCGTTGTAATACGACGTCACGTGGCCGAAGGAAGCAAAGGCGCCTCCGTCAATGAGGGCGTCAACGTCCAGCCCCGCAACACGTCCGTCTTCGTCCGCATCGAGCTTGACTTCGATGTAGGAAGGGTGACGCCCACGGTTGATCCAATACACCTCTTCACGGTCGAAGGTGATCCGCACAGGTCGGCCGCTCTTTCGTGCGAGAATGGCCGCACACATTTCGTGAGGGAAGGGATCTGACTTTCCGCCAAAACCGCCCCCGACAAAGGTCCGAATGACGTTGATTTGGTGCATGGGGACATCGAGCACCGTAGCCAGCGCGCGGTGCGTGTAGTGCGGAACCTGCTGGGGAGTGTAGAGTTGCAAACGTCCATTGGCGTCCCAATGCGCCACGACGGCATGGGGCTCAGTGAACCCGTGATGCACGCCCTCAAACCGCCAAGCGCGCCGTGAACTGGCGGCAGCATTCTCGATGTTGGAGCGGTCTCCAAAGGCCTGGTGGACACGCTTCTGGACGTTGGTGCGTCCGACGTGATACTTCCCTCGCCAGTGAATGGGTTCGTCCACGTCTTCGAGCCCTTTCCGAGGGTCGAACTCGGGGTCCAATTCTTCGTAATCGACGACGATGGCCCCCAACGCCTCCATGGCCGTCGCTTCGTCCACCGCAGCCACGCATGCCACCAAGTCACCGACGTGACGGACTTTCTCGACCGCCATGGCATGCTCGTCTTTGGTCACGGGGAGCACGCCGAAGGTCTTCGGCGCATCTTCACCGGTCGCCACGGCCAACACGCCCGGCATCGCCTCTGCGGCCGAGGTATCGATGGAACGGATACGGGCGTAATGGTGAGGGGACCTCAAAATGCGGCCAATGATTTCGTTTGGAAGGCGTACGTCATCGCCGTACCATGCCTGCCCGGTGATTTTCGCGTTGGCATCCACCAAAGCGGTCGCTTGACCGACCGTGGTGCCGGTGCGCAAACGGTCGTGCACGTGATGCCCGGCGGGCTGAGGTTCGTTGCCTCCGACGGATTCGGGAATGCCGTCGAGGTTGCGAGGATCGCTGACCGGACGTGAACCGCCTGCACCGGGTGGCGTGAAGCGAAGCTTTCCAGCGACGCGCTTGCCGTCCTTTCTGACGCCTCCACCTGCACCACCGGGTTGCTGACGGTATCCACCCGACACGAAACTCACCTCGCGTGACCAGGGGGCAATTGCGGCTCGTCAGGACCGGAGGGATGGGGATCTGCATGGGGGTGTGTGGGCGGCTCAGGGGCCTCTCCTTCACCACGAAGCAATGCTGCGGCGGCCATGACCGATTCCACAATCGGTTGGAATCCTGTGCAACGGCAAAGGTTGCCTTCGATCGCCTCATTGACCTCTGCAAGCGTTGGACTTGACGTCTGAACGAGCAGGGCTTGTGCAGAAATGAGGAAGCCTGGCGTGCAGAACCCACACTGTGATCCTCCGTGTTCAGCAAAACAGGTCTGAATTGGAGCCAAGTGATGGCCGTCAGCGAGGCCTTCGACCGTGGTGATGGCACAGCCTTCAACGTCACCTGCAAGTGTCATGCACGACAGGCGGGGTTGGCCGTCCACAAGCACCGCACAGCAACCGCACGTGCCCAAATCGCAACCTCGCTTAACGCCGAGTTGCCCCACGTTGTCGCGCAACACATCGAGTAAAACCGCGTTGCTCGGAGCGAGGACCGCGACGGCGCGGTCGTTTACATCCGCTTTCCATACGGTCTTCGGTGCATGAGGCAGCATGGGGACACGGGCTTCACCGACCATCCCCGCACCGTCCCTTGGTCGTGCCTTCACCCTTTGAGGATTGGCCTGATGCGTTAGGATTCCTCGTCACCGCTGAGAATGGTTCGAAGGCGTTGTTCTTCCAATTCAATCGCATTTCGAAGCACCAGCCCGTGATGAACACGAAGCGTTCGATTGCGGATGAGATCATTGATTTGTGCCTCAATCTCGCTCAGACTTTCCAAGTCCTTGCACGCATGAATGCGGGCGCCATAGGCACGGAATCTGCCACGTGTTGTGCAGTTCAGACCTCGTCGATGACGGCGTCCACCACGGCGGCAACGTCAGCGTCGTCTTCCGCCCAGAAGGGAGCCTTT
>DUHU01000275.1 GCA_013330765.1 Candidatus Poseidoniaceae archaeon
GAAATCGGGTGCTTTCATGCCTGGTTCAAGGGACATGGCCCTGCGTGGACCACCCACGACATAGCCCTTCCTCGGGAGTCATGCGGTCAGGTGTTGCTCACTCTGCTCCAAACGGCGGCGCGCCAACGCATGATCTGGATCGATGCTCAACACGGCACGCCATGCCGCTGCGGCCTCCTCGTGGTGGCCGAGCGTGTGATGGATGGCCGCGAGGTGAAGGCGAGCATCAAGATGGTCGCCACGGCACCGAATGGCCGCTTCGAAATCCGAGGCAGCTTCCTCGAAGCGCTCCCATCGCAAGTAGAGAAGGCCACGCTGGTGCCATGCATGGGCATGGTTTGGCGCTGCACGCAAGGCTTCGTTGAGTGGTGCTTCGGCGCGCTCTGGGCGGTCCAAGGCCACCTGGCATGCGGCGAGTTGGGTCAACGCATGGTGGTGGTTGGGTACGGCGTCGATGATGACCTTCAGATCGTCAACGGCTTCGTTCCAGTGCGTCAGGGCCATCTTGGATTCCGCCCGACGAAGCCGAGCAAGCAAGAGATCCGGTGCTTGGGCAAGCAGACGTTCTGCGTCCTCGAGCGCACGCTCAGGCAGGTCGCCCCCGAGGTAAGCCGAACAACGGTTGAGGCGAGCACGTACGTGTGTGGGGTCCAACGTGAGGGCTTCGTCGTACTTCGCGATGGCGTCCTCAAGGCGTCCCCGGCGGGCCGCGATGTTTCCACGCACGTAAGCGATGAGGGCCCCTTCACCATGGATGTCCGCCGCATCGGTCAAGCGCTCCGCTTCGATGTCGTCTCCGTTCTCCAAGGCCAAAAGGGCGGCCTCGGCGCACAAAGCCGGCAGGTGTTCATCGAGCAATCTTCCGGCCCTGGTCAAGGATTCTGAAGCGGCATCGAAGTCGCCAAGAAGGCGCTGAACACGGCCCATGGCAAGCCAAGCAAGGCCGTTTTCTCGGTCGAGTTTCAGGGCTTGGTCAATGGCATCACCCGCTTCGCGCAAGCGCCCGCCGTCGACGGCGCCGGTGCCGTCTCGAATGAGAGCTGCACGAGCCAGGGCCAAACGCCCTTCGACCAGGTGAAGGCTGGCATGATCGACATCCACGGGAACCGCGTCGAGCAAGGCTTGTGCATCGTCGAGGCGCCCTCGCTCCAAACGCCGTGTGGCGATGGCGGCACGGAGGGGTGCGTTTCCGGCATGCGCCAACAGGGCGCGATCAAGCCCTTCCTCGGCGGCCGTAAAGGCGCCAATGGATTCCTGGAGATCGGCCTTGAGCATGATGGTGGTCCAGCCACCAGCGTTGAGTGCAACGGCGTGCGTGGCCGCCTTCAGCGCTTCTTGATCCCGGCCGTGCATGCGTGCCAAGCAACGGGCCTTCAGCGCCCAACCTTCGCCGTGTTGGCGGTCAAGATTGAGGCAGGATTCTGCAGACGACAGCGCTTGTTCCACGTCGCTCCCCTCGAGCAGTTCGCCCCTGCGCACCCAGTCGTCGGGTTGTGACGGATCTTCGCGGAGGGCGGCTTCGATTTCTGCCAAGGCCTCCTCAGGCGCACCCGCACGAGCACGGATGCCTGAAAGGAGGCTGCGGTCGGCGGCCGTGACCTCACCCAAGGCTTCGAGTCGTCGCACGGGCCGCTCGGCCTCAGCCTGTCCCGCAGACGCCAGCAGGTGTGCTTGGCGACGGAGAAGGTCGGTGTCATCGGGTCGTTCCGAGAGCTGCGCTTCGAGATGCGTCAGTCTTGCGGCTCCGTCCCCTCGCCGGGCGGCGATGCGCTCGGCAATGGCGTGAAGGGCCACGTCACCCGGTCGGTCGAGCAGGGCGTGCTGAAGGAGGTGTTCTGCCGTTGCGTCGTACCCCATCAGCAAGGCCGCCTCCGAGAGTTGCGTCAGGCTGCTGGAAGACAATTGCCCCTCAACGGGTAGGCCGTCGGTTGACGCCCGTGCGAAAAGGTGCTGGAGGGTCGAGCGTTTCATCGGGTCGATCGCGCGCTCCATGGCTTCGGGTTCTGTTGGAAGTCCCATCACCAAGCGATCCAAAGTCTGCCACAGCGCCTCGGCGTCCACCGTGTCCTCGGCGAGCAAACGATGGGCCATGATCGCCCCGTCGAGATCAGGAAGGACGCTCCTCGCGTCCTCAAGCAAGGATTCCATGGAGGACAAGCGCCGTGCCAAGTGCTCGACGGCTTCGCGCTGCTGTACAGCATGTGCGGCCGCGGCTTGTTCGTTCACCATGCGTTGATCGTCGAGCGTTTTCCACCGAGAAGTGACGCGTCGCCAGGCGGCGGCTCCGGCGCCGCCAAAACCGAAGGAGGTGGCAAGAAGAGCAGCCAACACCGGGTCCATCGCTCCCGTTCGTTGTCGTGGCCCCTTTATGCTCTCCGTCACACCTCCTGTTCTCCCCTGCGTTTCGTGACCCGATTCTTTGCGCCGAAGCGCCGATCTTCACGAGGAAGGGCGCACAGGTTGAAGAGCGGGGTGAGGGCATCGTGGATGGATTCCGATGCAGGACGGCTCAAGCGACGGCGAGGGAATCGACCCCGTGTCGGACCGCGCTGAAGCCGGATGGGACGTGTCCGGGTTGAGGACCGAGTTGGAAGCCAATCCCGGTCGTGAAGACTTGGTGCTGCAGGACTTCGACGATCGATGTCGGCGTCTGACGCGCTTGAACGAACAAACGGCCGCCGTGGACGGCGTGCTCGCCCGCCGAGCACCACCACCAACGGCGCCCACGAAACAAGACGTGGCCGATCTCGAGCGTTTCGAAGCTGCGTGGGCGTTGTGGAGCCGCCAACATCGACCGCACGGACTTGCCGCGGAAAAGGCGAGGGCGTCGTGGAGCGAGATGGATCGTGAGCGACAGTTGGATGACGTGGTGCGCAGACTCGACCGCCTCGACCCGGCTTTTGCCATCGACGCACATCGCCTCGAGCAATCCCTGAACGACCCCGCGCTGCATCCTGACATCCACCGCGCTCTCCTTGAGTTGGAAGCGGATCACGAGAAGCAGACCACCGCCATGCAGGCGACCGTCGAACGATTGCGTGCAGAAGGGCTGCCCGTTCCAACGCTGGATTCCGTCACCTTGTTGGAAGGCTACGATGCGCTTGAAGCGTGGACCAGACTAAGCGACGATCTCCTTCGTATGCGCCTTCGTGTGGACCGGGACGTGCGGCCCTTTGATGCACAAGCCGCAGACCGTTTGCTGGGACGTATTGCCGACGTGACCGAGGCTGGAGACGGGAGCCTTACGGCAGACCTCGAGGCTGAACTTGGCCGAGCCATCGACGGCTATCAGCGACGGCTTGACCGTCTCAATGCCTCCCTCGACGGTTGGCGAAATGAGGGATATCGCCTCCCCATCGAAGGCCGAGCCTTGCCCCAAGACTTGCTCGATTGGGAGGCGAATTTCGAGGAAGTCGAGCGCTTGCGTGCGCGTCATGGCGTGGCCTGGCGACGGCTGAAGGAAATCGCAGACGTTCGGCCCGATGACGCAGCCAGGGCCGTGGCCTTGGCCGGAGACCTTGAGGCGACGGAGACCTTCATCGATCTCGTCGACGCGTTGCACGCGTCTTGGGGTCAAGCCACCGCACAAGCACAAACCATGCTCGAGGCATGGGAATTGGAAGGCTTCGACACCGAAGCATGGCATTTGCGTGTTCAAGGCGACCCTGCAGCAACCTTGCAAAGCCTCGAACAGCACCAAGGCCGTGTCCACCGAGCGATTGATTTGCGACGTCGAATGGACGCCCTCGATCTTTCTGTGGAAGGCGAGGAAGGCCGTATGCGCCACGATGAACTTCTCCGAACCGTGGACCTCACAGAAGCGCTGCTCGATGAGGTCGAAGCATGGACGCTGCGCCTCGAACGGAGAACGGCACGCCATCGAACGTTGATCCTCGACGAGTGGACTGAACTGCGCCGGAGGGGTTTGCTGGACGCCGCATCGCCCCCCCCGTCCATGTCGCTGGCCGAGGCTGAACGGCATGTTGACGCCATGCGGAAGCGGGCCACCGTCCATCGGTCAGAGGGGGGCATCGAAGGTCGCGTTCAGCGCAGGGTGCTCGAAGAATTCGAATCTTGGGAGGCCCAAGGGTGGGACCTCTCTGGATTACGAGAACGCCTGATGGCCAGCCCAATGGAGGTCGGCATTTCGATGCCTGGGCTTCGGCAGGCCGTCCAAGACCACCCGCGTTTGCGTCGACGTCTGGAAGCCCTGCCATGGGAGCGGGACCCTGCGCTTGGGGCAGAGGTGCTCGACCGTATGCGTCGGCCTGAAGCACTGGTCGACCTTGCTCACGATTTGCCTCGCCTTGCTCGTCAACTCGCGTCTTCGTCACCGGACGGAAGCGCACCCACATGGCGCGCATGGCGGCCGAACAAACCCTCGACCATGTTGACGAACGGGGTCGAAGCCTCGGACGTTTCACCTGCGGTTTCCTCGCACGTCGAGGATCCACCTGCAGAACCCTCACCCCCAAAACCGTCGCAGTCAGAACCTGCAACCGTGCCTGAGGCCGACGAGGACAACAACGCCTTGCCGGCTCCGAAC
>DUHU01000029.1:0-377 GCA_013330765.1 Candidatus Poseidoniaceae archaeon
TTTTCAATTTCGATGCGCTGCGGTCTTGATACGCGATGTAGACGTGGTCGTTTTCGTCAATGACAATCGCTGAATCGCAGCCCCGGTTGAACCCCGCCAGATCGACCCCTTGGGTCGACCAACTGGATCCGTCATGTGAAGCGAGGCGGAGGCCATTTCCGCAATTTGCTCCCTCGGCAGCATAGGAAATATGGGGGTGATTGTTGGAATCGACGGCGATGCCAATCGCTCCAAAGTTGGCGCTTTGAGTGGCTGCTGTGCTGGTCCACGTGGTGCCGTCATAGTGCATGTAGACCAGTGTTTCATTCCAACTGTTGTAGGTCGTGTACGCCACGTGAAGATCATCGTTGTCGTCGATGACCATGTGAATGTCCCAA
>DUHU01000029.1:685-3146 GCA_013330765.1 Candidatus Poseidoniaceae archaeon
GACCATGTGAATGTCCCAACAATAGGTGTTGCCGCAATCCTGGATCTTCTTTGAGACCCAGCCGGACCCGTCGTTGACGCTGTGACGGATTTCGTAGTTGTCATCTTTGATTTGGACGACGTGGATGTGTCCGCTTGAATCAACACCGATGGCATTCCACATACCCGCTTGGCTGCTCATGTCCAAATTCGACGCGGCCCATTGGTGATTGATGCCGTCACGGGTGATGTTTGTGAAAGCGAGGTCTGCAAAACCAATCCCGGTGATGTCGACTTCTTCACCGCCGCTCGTCCATCCTTGGGCCGGTGCGACGGTGGTTTGTATCGACCCAGTGTGCTGAACGACGGTGTGTCCCGCCTCAAGCGATGAGGGTTCGACAGGGAGCATGGACGCAAGGAGCACCAGCACGACGGCCAGCACGAGCCCTGAACGCATGCTCGTTGGGGCCCTTGTCCTCACTTCATCGTTTGGTATCGGTGACGTGCCTTTCTCCCACATGAGTCAGAACCGCTCACCCTTGATGCCGTGACCACACGTCGTTGGAACCCGCCCTTCGATAGAAGACAGCTCCCTCGTGGGTGACCCACTCGAAGCCGTGTTCGTCCGTGCTCTGGGCAGGGTGCGTTTGCGGTGGGATCAAGGTGACTTCGTTTGATGCCGTGGCATTCACATCATCCGAGGGCATGTTTTCTGAAATGCTGGATGTCTTGAGGGGCGTAATCCGCAATTCGTTCTCGGAGTAGGTCAGTTCGTGGATTTCGATGCCTTTGCTTTCCATCAAGGTGTTGTCCAAATGAAGAACATGTCCCTCGAAGGCTTTGGTGAATTTGAGCATTGGAAGCCAAATCAGCGGGTACGTCACAAGCACCAAACCGAGGGTGGTCACCAGGATCAACCCCACAAAACCGATGCCTGAAACCAGATCGCCGCTCTCCATGGCCTCACGGGCAATGCGCCAAGCTGTTTGGAAGAACAACACGATGGAACCGATTCCAGCCGCTACGTTCGTCAAATCATTCGCCTTTTCACCGATGGGGGCGATGGAGCGCGTTTTCTTGTCAACGATGGACAGGGAACTGTAACGCAAGACCAACACGGGCCCAACAAACATGGTCAGGAATGGAGACACCATCAGCAAGGCAAGAATGTCAGCGGAGACGTAGGCTTCGAAAATCCGTTCGCCGGGTGTGCTGTTCTCCATCACGCAATCGGCATCGCACGGACGCACATTGCCAGATTCGCAGTCTCCAATGAGGTCCACCGTTCCATCTTGACACAGCATCGCATCTGGAATGGCCCCTTCGGTCACCATGCCGATGTTGGATTGGGCCAAAAGACTGACCAAGAAGACCAACACAAACACTGCGGTCAAACTGAGTTTCCTGGTCGCACGGTACACTTCTGTCCGCGTCATGGTGGGGTGAAGTCGGTACTCAGAAAATCGGATGAGGAATTTCTTACCGCTGCTGAACACCGAGGCATACACCGGGAGCACGGATGTGATGAACACGCGGGTGACCGCGTTCCACAACCAGCCCACGACGAAATAGAACAGGATCGCGGCCAACAGTGCACCACCGAGCGTGAACACGGTGGCCGCCAAGAGGGGTGTGAGCAAGGCCGCTGTGATGAGGTACTCTCGCTTGTTCTGAACCGGGGCAGGGCCGGTTGCGGTATTCGAGGAGGCTTCAACGGGTTCGAAGTTGTAACGTCCGATCAATATCAGGACGGCTTCAATCATCGACCATGGCCACGTGATGACAATTCCGCCACCAAAGGTCAGGACCACAAGAGAAAACTGAACAAGTCCACGTTTCCAACGGCCGATGTAGACGTTGTGAACGCCGATGCTACCCAAGAACAGAGCGAGAAGAAAAGCGACGACGGTGTTGGTGCTTTTTCCATCAACGGGCGCTTCGTTCACGTAGGAAAGGCCGTGAAATTGGTCTTAGAAGGTTCTCAAGGCCAAAACGCTCTGCGCAATGCTTTGCCGACCCCGCTTCAAGCCGATGACCGGCGAACCGTGACGAGGTTGAGGACGGCCAGGACCATGACGACGACGGAGAGCCAGAGCGGCATCAGCGGGACCTGGTCGTAGGGGAGCGAAAGTCCGTCCAGCAAGGATTCCCCCCGCGAATACGTACCGCCCATGGAGGCGGTGATCAGCACCATCCCAACCGCCAGCAGACCACCAAGGCTTTGCCAGCGCCGCCCCCAACGGTCGGACCAGACGTGTGCGCCGAGCCTTCGGCGGGTCAGCAAGACCCCAAGTGCGAGTCCAATGGCGGCAGAGCCAAGCAGCATTTTGTTGAGCAACAAGGGATGATCCACGCTTTCGCCGGGGCTTGACTGAATGCCGGTCACCATGGCGAAGGGCATGGCCAGCAGGCCGAAGGCCAAGGCGAAGTGGGCCGTCATGTCGGCCATCCGCAGGTGCCGTCCACTCCTGAGCCAGCCATGG
>DUHU01000027.1 GCA_013330765.1 Candidatus Poseidoniaceae archaeon
GTTCGAATCCTGCATCGCCCGCTTGCCCTCTCGTTGAAGACGAACGTTTGCCTTGGGTGCCGATACGTGACGTCGCTACCGTCATGAACGGTGGGCAAGACGACGTTGCATGAATCCTCTTGCATGGGAAGCCATCGCGGTCTTGACGATGGCCGTGTTGGCCTGGCTGCGCACCGTTTCAAGCGGCCTTGTGACCGTCATGGACGTCCTCTGGAGCCTCGGCTTCGTGATCATCGCCACGGCACGGATCGTCGCCCTCGGAGGCACGGACACGGTCGGTTGGGTCGTCTACGCTGCCGTCATCATCTGGGCCCTGCGCCTGTCCGTGCATCTGCACCTTCGAACCCGGGACCGTGGAGAGGACCCGAGGTACGTGCGCATGCGCGAAGGCTGGGGCGACCGTTGGTGGTGGGGCAGCTTCGTGCAAGTGTTCCTGCTTCAAACCGTCATCATGCTCGCCGTGGCCGCACCGCTGCGCCCCTTGCTTGATGCGTCCACGCGCGATGCCCTCCCGCAAGCCGTTCCAATGATGGCCGTCGCCGGCTTGCTCTGCGCCGTCGGCCTGCTCATCGAAGCCGTCTCCGATGAACAATTGCGCCGCTTCCGTGCCAACGCCGGCGCCGGTCAACTGCTGACGACGGGTCTCTTCGCCCTTGTTCGGCATCCAAACCACCTCGGCGAAGCGATGGTCTGGTGGGGCTTCGGACTCGCTGCCCTCGCCATGGGCGGCTGGGGCGTGTGGCCGGTCCTCTTCGGCCCCTTGCTGCTGAACCTGCTCCTGCGTTGGGTCTCAGGCGTGCGGATGTCAGAAGTCGATCTTGAGGTCCGTCCCGGCTTTGCGGCTTGGGTGGCCAGCACGCCGGCCATGTTGCCTTGGCCACGGCCAAGACGGTGAGCGGCCCCTCCACGGTCACGCCGTGGCATTGCCGGCGACAAGAGGCGTCAATTCACCCACGTCAGCCAAGAGGCTCGGTCCGCTTGCGAGGTAAATCAGGGTGCCCAGCCGGTCGCGCGAATCCTCCGGAGTAGGCGTGTCCTTCGTGGCGCAATCGCCGGTGCAGCCGTCGGTGATGGCGATGAAAATTCGGCCCTGGTTGTCGATCACGATGTCGTTGAAATCGAGCAGGTTCCTGTTCGACCCGCCAATGTCGCGACAGTCGCCGCTGTTGAGGCAAATCGAGCCGACTTGCACCGGATCTTGGGTCACGCGGACCGTTTGGAACACGGGGTTCTCGTCCAGGGCATTCATGCTGTAGGTGACGTAGAGGTCGTAGCTCACGTTGGCCGTGGCGTAGTGGGCGTTGCCGTCCCACGGGTTGCCGTCGATGTCCGGCACGCCAAGGGCATCGCCGTCTTCGCTGCCAAGGTAGGCCACCGCCATGCGACCGGGATCGCCGGCGATGATTTGTGGGAAGACGCTGGAGACGACCTCGACGGGGGAAATGCGCAGGCTGGTCTGCTCCCAAGAGTCACCAGAATCGGTGCTTCGCGACATGTAGACGCCTTGGTCGGCACCCGTCCACACGTGGTAGCCGTTGCTCTCCGTGTCTGCGGCCATCTCGGAGTTCTTGCGAGGGTTCGGCGTCCCGACGTCTTCGCCCATCGTCTTCTCTTCCCAGTTGAGGCCGTTGTCCTTCGAGACCACCAGGGTCGGCGTAGCGACTCGGGGCGGCACGTAGACGGTGCCGTCCGGGGCCGAGGAAATGGCGCCGTGCAGACCACCGTTGGTGGTCACCAGCCCGAAGGCTTGGCCACCGACGGCGAAGGTTGCTCCGCCGTCCAGGGAGGTGTAGCAGAAGATGCCGGCGAGTTTGTTGTAGCAGAAGTAGACGGCTGAATCGTACACCGGGCTGCCGATGGCGCCGTAGCCGGAATCGGTCCACGGACCCGTGGCGAGCTTGATGTGGTCGTTCAAAGGAACGGGCCCTGAGTCATGCGGATTGCCCAACCAGGTTTCGCCGTCGTCGTCGGACCAACCGATCCATGTGGTGGCCAAACCGACCATCTGGACGTTGAAAATACGGTCCGTGTCCGGGTCGACCCAGCCCCAAGGATCGCTGGTCGAGGGAGCTTGCGTCACGTCGCCTTCCACCGTGTTGACCCACGATTCACCGGAGTCGCAGGAGCGCATCACCTTCTCGAGGGCGATGAAGAAGATGCACCCGCTGGAGGTCACGCCCACGCTGGGTTCGGGGCCCTGCTGCCCCACGTCGTTGACGTAGTAGGCGGTGTCGAAGGGCTCAACGTCCACGGCCAAGCCGTCACCGCCGGTGACCCAAACACCGTCCATGGTCTCCTCTTCGACCGGTGGAACGGGGGGGGTTTCGCTGCTGATGCAACCGGCCATTGGCGCAAGCAGCATCAGGAAGGTCAGCAGCAGGGCTGCGGGGCGCATGAGAGGGCCTGTGTCTTGCCCCTCTCAAATCCTCCGTGTGTTGCGGAGAAGAACGTTCCTTCAAAACGAACGTGAACGCCCGTAGGCCATGGTGGATGCTCCCTTGCCGGTCCACCTCGATGAGCGGTGCATCCGACATCCGGGCCCTGAAGCCCAATCTCCGCGGGTTGTGGTCCATTGGATGAGGGCCGCACTGCGGTTGGACGAGAATCCCACGTTCGACGTGGCACGAACGATGGCCAATGCCCTCGGCCTTCCTTTGATCGTCTACCAAGGCATTGACGAACGTTATCCGCACGCGTCCTACAGGCACCATCGCTTCCTGTTGGAAGGGGCCGCCGACGTGGCGCATCGCGCCGAGGAACTTGGCGTCAAACACGTCCTGCACGTCGCCAGGGAAGGTCATCGCGAATCTGCGCTGCTCCGACTTGCCGAAGAAGCCGCGGTGGTGGTCACCGACTTGGTGGACCTTGAGCCGTGGTCCGCGTGGACTGAAGCGGTCTCAAACGTACGGCAGACCGTCGAGGTCGATGCCCACTGCGTGTTGCCTCGGCCCGTGTTTGGCCGAACGGCCGACCGCCCGTTCCGTTTCAAGGACGCCACCAAACGCGAAATGAAGCGCCGGATGGGTCAACCGTGGCCCGCGTGTAAGGTGGACTTGCCTACGCTTCCCGAGGCATGGACGCCTCCCTTCACTCCCGTTGATGCGGCCCATGAACTCCGCAAGGACGGCGCGCGCGGATTGTTGGCGGCGTGCCGCATCGACCCGAGCGTGGTTCCCGTCGAGGGCATGACCGGGGGCGCGTCCGTCGGCATGGCACGATGGAAGGCCTACCTCAACGAAGGATTGAGCCGCTACCACAGAACCCGAAACAACGCGGCTTTACGCCAAGGGGTCAGCGGCATGTCGCCTTGGTTGCACCACGGCATGATCGCCGCGACGCGGCTCGTGCGAGATGCGGCAGAACACGGCACGAAAGGGGCCGAGAAATTCCTCGATGAAATGCTCGTCTTCCGTGAGCATGCCTACCACCACGTCCACGACGTCGCTCGACCGCAGGCGTGGGATCGACTGCCCGACTGGGCCCGTGCATCGTGGCGCGGATCGGCCTTGGTTCACCCGGCTCGAGCGGCCATGGACCTTGAGCGAGGCAAAAGCGACGATGCGTTGTGGAACGCCGCTCAAATTGGCTTGGTTCGCCACGGCGTGATGCACAACAACGTGCGGATGACGTGGGGCAAAGGGACCGTCCGCTGGATCGAGGACCCTGAATCCGCCATGCGGCTGACGCAGGACCTCAACGACCGGTACGCACTGGACGGACGCAACCCAAATTCCCTCGCTGGCGTGATGTGGTGTTTCGGTCTCTTCGACCGGCCTTTCGACCCTCCTGAAGCCCGGATGGGTCGCGTGCGTCGACGGGACTCCCGCGACCATGCAGCACGTCTGGACATGAACGCGTACCGGGGCTGGACCGAGGCTTCGGCCCGGGCAGTGCCGCTCAACGTCGGCGTGGTGGGCGGAGGCATGTCAGGTCGGTTTGCGGCTCGGATGTTGACCGATTTGGGGCATGCGGTGACCGTGTACGACAAGGGACGCCGAGCAAGCGGCCGTCTGTCCGACCGGACCGCCCACGACGGTACCCCCTTCCAACTCGGCGCACCGAAAGTGGACGGTTGGCCGGAATGGTCGGAACGGCACGTCCAGGACTGGGTTGAACGAGGGTTCCTTCAGATCAATGGGGAGCACCCACACACCACCTTCCCACCGTTGCTGGAGCACCTCGGAGACGGGCTTGACGTGCGTCAACTGCATCGCGTGGACGGATTGGAGATCACGCCAAGCGGCGCCCGGATGCGCATTATTTCACCCAAGGGACCCATGGAAGTGGACCATGACCACGTCCTTGTCGCCGCTCCGTTCGAGCAATCCAGAGCCTTGCTGGACACGGCGGGCATCGAGGTCCACGGTCGAAGTGAACCGTGTTGGGTGGCCTGGGGCCCAGCTCCTGATGGCTCATTGGAAGCACCTGAAGGGTGGACCCTGACCCGTCGGGGGCGTGACGCGTCGACGCTCGAGGTGCGCTTGGACGCTGAAACGAGCGCGGCGGACCTCGAACGAAGCCTGCCTGACATGGCGGTGAACGTCGCCACCACGCTTGGGTTGAATCCCGAGGGATGGTCGGCGCACCGATGGCGCTTCAGCCGTCCGATTGAAGGCCCTGAAACGCCCGTTCAACACGGCCCATTTACCGTGATCGGTGACGCGTTTGGCACCCCCATCGGGACCGCAGGAGCGGCGCTCGACAGTGCCGCACGGGCCGTCGCGAACCTCCATTGCAGCGTCGGCTGGGAGCCGGCGAACGTGGGTGCAAACTCGCAACAAACCGACCTGTCAACGTGGGGGGCCTGAATGGGCGCTTTTCGAGACGCGCTTCTTCCCGCAAAGCGGGAAGCAGTGGAACGCTGGTGCTACGTGCACGTGGACCAGCTGAGCCTTGACGTGGGGCCGTGGCGCCCGACGCCGGACCTCCCGCGTTCGTCCATCGGCCTGATCCTCGTCGAAACGTCATGGAAGGCCAAGCAGCGCCCTTACCACCAACAGAAGTTGGCGCTGGTGCTCACCAACCTGCGTCATTTTGCACTTGAGGCACAAGACGCAGGCCACCCTGTCGTGGTCCTGCACGACGAGCGCCCGTACGAGGACGTGCTTGAGGCAGAGGCTGCCCAGCTTCTCGCGCACCGGCCGCACAAACGGCGACGGCTCGTAGCCCCACAGCTC
>DUHU01000235.1 GCA_013330765.1 Candidatus Poseidoniaceae archaeon
TACTACAGAGGAAACATTGGCTGAATAATTGCTCCACTGAAACGAGGACATTGATCCGGCAAAACCTGTACGATTCCACACTTCTTGACCTGAACCAGTCCAAGTAATCTCTACACGCACATCAACGCCTTCGGCATCGATATTATCCCGAACTGCAAATGCAAGAGCAAGGTCACGATCATTCAAGTTGTCAGCCGCTGAAAAATCACCCACTTCCTGATTCCATTCAGGATCCTCCAAGTCGACCAACATCACCTGCTCTGCAACCTCTGGTGGAGAAATATCCGCCAATGGAGGGTTGACCAGAATAAAGCAGACTGCGAGCCAAGTAAAGGTGTACAGGAAGGTCGCTCGGAACCAGTTTCCGAATGTATAACGTTCCGCAAATTTACTCAACAAAATCTTGTGTAGTGGTGGAATGGTAAATATCAGCAAAAGGGGAAGAGACCACAATACGCTCGCTGGTTCACTCATCGCAGGCATGATCAGATATCGCATGAGAGTTGCAATCAGAATTGCATATGCAATCACAAGCCACATTGATGCCGCATCTGCCTTCTCTTTGATGACATGGTCTGCTGGATCAAAGGGCTCGGTACCGACCTTTCCACCGGGTCGTTTTTTCTCACCATCACGACCGCCTCGCTTGCGGTCACTGGCCGCTGCAGCAGCCATTGCAGTGGATAGGTCGACCATGTTCCTCACCCCTTCGGGGTGGGAGCAGCCTATGATGGGTTCGGAAGCGCGAGCAGGCCTGAAACACGTTCAACGACAAGGCGGTTGTATGGTGCCGGGAACGGGGCTCGAACCCGTGACCTTCGGATGTCTCAGACATTTCGAGGTTTATCGCGCTCATTCATTCCTTTGCAGGTGTCCTATGAGTCCGACGCGCCACCAACTACGCCACCCCGGCCTGTTTCCCGCTGCAACATCCCGTTCTTCAAGGCAACGGAAAGGGTCAGGTCCGTTCGGACCGGTCCCTTCATGGGTCGTCCGCGCTGCCCCGGAGCATGGTCGACCTTCAAACGGCGATGGCCGCAGCTGCGGCCGACCGTCAGAAGCGACTCGACAAGACCGCTTCGGAGCGCAAGAAGCGACGATCAGGAGCCGATCTCGGCATCGAACGCTTCGATCCAGTCAAGCACGTGGCCAAAGAAAAAGCCGAGACGGCTTCCATGTGGCTCGTGTTGGCCTACGCCCTCATCGTGGCCCTTCTCAACCGGCACATGCTGATGGGATGGGTCGGTCCGGGGGACGGCTTCTTGTTGTGGTTCTTGCCGATCAGCATGCTCATCTTTCTGCCACGGATTCACCGAACCGTCATGCCGGCCGCCTTCATTGAAGCCTACACCTCTGGGACCTGGGTCAAAGCAGGTTTCTTGCACACCTTCACGTTCTTGGCCATTTCGTTCCTTCTCGTCAACCCTCCCTTCGGTGACGTGACGGCCGCTTCGCTGGACGGCGATTGGGAGGTCGCCGTGATCACGGAAGACGGCGAACTTGTCTTGGCGAGCGCCTCAGGCGACGTGCTCGACATGGACGGCGAGGGTTTCGCGTGGACGACCGATGACGGCGTCCTTCACGGCACGGCATGGGTGCTGTTCACCCTTAGCGACAATCATGAGGTCAGTGAAAATGACGTCGAAATTCGTCTTTCCAGCAATGCAGGAAGCGACCTGATCGAAGCAGCCACGGTGCCAGACGCCTTGCTGAACCTGAGCCGCGCAGACGCCGACCATCGTTGGTTTGCCATGCCGCTCGGATCAGACCTTGCCGAAGGCCGATGGACCATCACCGTCGACATCGAAGAGCAGGGCTCGCCTTGGGTCAACACCCGGGAGTACAGCTGGTACCTCGACATCATCGAAGAGCGCGACTGATCACCACGCAACGTCCGGATGGGCGCGGACAATGGCCCTGAGCAGGTCGTCAACTCGCGAGACGTCCCGACGGATCTGGGTTTTCTTGGCAATCGTGCGACGACGGCATGCTCGGACAACGGGAGCGGCCACGGTCCAGCACAACAGTTCTGCAAGGTAGGTTCGCGCGTTCATGCTTTGGGATGCGCATGGGGTCCACCTTCTGCTCGGTGGGGGTCTGCTGAAAGTGAAAATCAGGGGTCCAACTCATTCACCAAACGCGCGGTGAGTGCGTCGAGTTGGACCGTTTCACTGCCGCCTTCAACCAAGCGGAACTCGACGTCCGCCATGCGTTCAGTCAACCGGAGTTTGGCGGGTTCGTCGAGGAAATCGGCGGCGTAGAGGTTGCGGTGCAACTGAGCGACAAAGTCGGTTCCCGCGAGTCCGTAGCGGTCCAAGAGTTCCCTCAAGCGTCGCCGCGCCGCGTGGAATCCGTCTTCCTTGCACGCCATCAGGTAGCCGTGGAGGGCTTCTGGAGGCGCCGTGGCCGAGGTTTCGTAGATGAGGCCTCGGTCGATGGTTCGGTCCAAGGCTGCCGCCACTTGCAACGTGGTGAGCGCCTTACGAAGGTCGCCTTGGGCAATACGTGTGATCGCCTCCACCGCGTCGTCCACAATGTCCAGGTGTTCAGAGGCCGCCACCTTGGCAACTTGGTCCTGCACCTCGGCGTCAGGAAGCGGCCGGAAGCGGAAGACGGCACAACGCGACTGGATGGGTTCGATGATCTTTGATGAATAA
>DUHU01000201.1 GCA_013330765.1 Candidatus Poseidoniaceae archaeon
CTGAGCGCCACCACTCGGCGAAGGTTTTCGGCTTGCCCTGAACTGACGCTGTGTCCCTTTGGATTTTCCAAATGGGTGACCCGCCAGAGCATGCCTCCGTCCTCAAAGACGTCGTCCAAATCGAGGATCTCATCTGCATCAAGTTCCAACGAGATCATTTCACTGCGCGGCCCATCGGTGAGCATGAAAGGCACGGTCACGGCCTTTGGCGGTCGAAGATGAACGGTGTAGACGTGGCTGCATCCTTGGCATCGGACGCGGTGGTCGTGCCCGTTGCCTTTGGGCTTGGAGGTCAAGATGTCGTGCCCTTCGAACTCGTCGCATGACGGGCAAACCATGGCGTTGTGAAGCACTTCTTCCTCCACTTCGAGCACATCGCCCTCGTCGAGCACATCGCCCTCGTCCAGCACGTCGAGGGTATCCACCTCGTCGTCCATGTCCCGGCCTCGAACCGCTTGGTTTGAACCCATCGCTTGAAGGCATGGATTCAAACCGTGCTCCTTGGACCAAGGTCCATGGCGGGAGACAACACCAGCCCTACGCCTGAAGAGGCGTTTCGAGCCGCGCTTTCCGCTCGCTCCGACCTCGGTCGTGAGGAACCTGAAATCGCTGCAAACATCGGCGTTCAGATGGGGCATATGGGGCTGGACGTTCCAACCGTTTCCGTGGTGCGTCGGATCAGGGATATCGTTGCGACCCTTCAACCGAAGAAGGTCGCCGAAGTCGGTGCTGGCATTGGTCACACCACGGCATGGTTGCTTGATGCATGGACCAGAGATGAGGTGGTTGCGCCAATGCGCGTGGACATCATGGAACAGGGGAATCGCTTCGCTGTGATTCTCGACCGCGTCATCAAACGGTACGCCATGGAAGCGGTTGCTCGTGTGGTTGTGGGCGATGTTGAAGACCATGCACCTCAAACTCGAGCATGGCGTCTTGCTCACGTGACCAACGACGACCTTCCGCCTACGCTGATGGACGGTTTGGACGTCGTCGTCTTACGAACAGGTCCCGAGGGCCTCGGTGTACGAGCTGCTGCGTCAATGGACTTGCTCCGGAAAGGTGGGGTCTTGCTCTTGATTGAGCCTCCGGTCCCCGGCGACAACATCGACGACAGCACCGAGGAAGGTGCAGCCATTATCGCAGGTTTCAACGCGTGGATCGCCTTCGTTCATCGTTGCTCAGAAGAGCATGATTTGGCCTTCGTACCGGTGCACGGTGGCACGATTGTTGCGGTTCGAAAATTGGCGTGAGTCACACGTAGGCTTCGATGAGACGGTCGATTTGCACAATCCCGTACCCGTAAGCGTCGTCATGCCCGTCTTGCCCAGGTTGAGGTCGGGCAGTCTCCATCAAGCGCGTTTTGACGTCCTCGATGGTTTGTTCCGCACTGTTGTTCACATCCCCGCTCCTCAAGTCAGGACGTGCTTCGAGCAAATGTGCGAGGGCAGCGGTCACGAACACCGTCGATGCACTGGTCCCGTTGACAAGGCTCCAACTGTTGCTTTCGGCATTCACCACCGCGACCCCTGAACCGGGCGCCATCAGCTCCGGTTTTTTGTCCGCATCAGACCGTGGGAGCAAGATGGGGAGGGGCAACAACCTGCCATTGTTGTCGCCCACGGAAGAGCCGCTCCAATGGGCACCGCTCAAATCAACGCCTCCAACCGAAATGGCCAGTTCGATGGATCCTGGGCTTGCCACGTCCCCGTCATCCCCGCTTCCGCCGTCGTTGCCGGCCGCGGCGACGACAAAAATTCCCTGGGCCAACGCACGTTCGACGGCGGCTTCACTCGCGCGGCCTCCACCCGGCAGGAATGAGAGGGCACCCGGTGCGCCTCCTAAGGACAAGGAGATGATGTGGGCGCCTTGGTCGATGCACCAATCGACCGCATCCGAGAGATCCTGATCCTCACCTTCACCGCTACCGCTCAGTGCTTTCGCGACGTGAAGCGTCACGTCTTGGGCCAAGCCAGTGAGTCCTCCATCGGCCACAAGCAGCCCTGCCATTGAGGTTCCATGTCCGTGGTCGTCGTATGGGGTCGTGCCGTTGTCGACCAAATCGCGCCACCCTGCGAGATTCAGATGATCCATGTCTCGATGTTGGAGGTCGATGCCAGAGTCGACGATGCACACGTCAACGCCCAACCCTGTGTAGGTTGAGCCTGCCTTCACGAGGTCCGACGCGTCTTCTTCCGCATCCAAGGCGAGGCGTGTGGGCTGAATGAGCAGGCTTGTTTCCGGCAGAAGGAGCAGCATCCCAAACACTCCCGCGACCACCACGGCAAGCCCGACGAAAGCCGCGGTCATCCCCATGCCCGGGGTCTGTGCCTCCTCAGGAAAGGCGGGGGGCGCAGGAATCTCAGCGGGAACGTCCATGGTTGAACCTCATGCGGCGTTGAAAGCGTTCACGGCTTCGGAAAAGACATCGACGAACCGACGTGCATCCTCTTCTGAGGTGTAGAAATAGGCGCTCGCTCGCAATGAATCTCCAGGGACGTTCCG
>DUHU01000070.1:0-9631 GCA_013330765.1 Candidatus Poseidoniaceae archaeon
CCCCTACGCCAGCCTGGATCGGGTGGACATCGACTACGGCGACGGCAGCAGTTTCTCTTCCACGGCGCCGATGGATTCCGGGAGCGAGTCCTACTCCTACGATACCTCCGACGGCACCACCGAACACCTCGTGACCGTGCAATACACCACGGAGCACGGCCACGTGAACGATTTGAGTTTCACCTTCGATGAGGACGCCGGCATCCTGATTGACGACGACGGCGAAGAGTACCACACGTCGTATCATCAACCGTACGAAGATCACCGCTACTGCCAACTCAAAGGCGAGCAGCAATCCAGCACCCCGAGTCCGGCCATCATCGACCGCTTCATCAGCGAGGGGCCGTTCGAGGTGCTCGACCAACAAGTCCTGACCTCCAACGCTCAAGGCACCGTGAACCTCACGGCGATGCCCCCACATACCGGTGCGTACGTGAACATCGTCCAAGCCTCCCACACCGATGCTTTGACGGGCGTAACACGAACTGGAATCGGCTTCAACATCGCGATGGCCACCACCGCCACCGTCGGCTTGTCTGGCATGGACATCATCGACCACTTTGCCGGGCTCCCTGTGTACGCGGCCAACGTGAGCGGCATCAGCCAGAGCGTCCAAGTGGTTGCTTCAGGACTTGAGAGCGGCCCACATCACGCCGTAGTCGGGCACATGCCCCTCGATTTCTCCGAGGTTTTCCCAGATGTGAACTTCTCAGGGGAAGCAGAGATGCACGAGATGACCTTCAATGCGGGAGAATCTTCGCGGAGCCTGCTCTTGAATCACACGGCACCGCTATCGTTGATTGGTGTCATGATGGGGCCGTCCAGCGCCGAAGAGGAAGGGATGAGCGATCCGTTGACCCCCGCGGCCATGCACATTGGTCTGATCGTGGTGAATCCAGAGGAACTCAACCTGACGGGGTCGCTTGGCCCCGGTCAAATCACGAACGTTGCGCTGCATGAAGACCTCGACGCGGCAACGCGGATCCTTGCTGTTGCGTCTCCAAGCCAAGGCTTCGATCCGGCGGTAATCGACACGTCCACCGTCTCAGAATTGCTGATGACCGAGGCGGTCCGGCCCGAAGTCGATTGGGCCGGCATCGAGTCCGACCTGACCAACGTCTGCGAAGAAATCAGTTGGTATGCGTACCCCGAATGGGACGATGAAAATCAATCGGAATATCATGTCTTAGAAGTCACCTTGCATCATTACTCGGATGACACTTGGTACGACTCTGGCCTGCCCGCGCCAGATCTGGCTGGAGCAACCTTGATCGATGAGTCGACGGGTGCTGAGGTGAATAGGACCGAAAGCGCCATCCATGACGGTCAATATGCCATGGTGAGGTACGACCTCTCCCACGCGCATGCCCCGTACCGTTTCTCCTCCAGCACGTCGTACGATTCCTCGTTTACCATGGAGTACAACGGCGAAGAGTGGGAGGAGCGTGAGTGGAATGGGGTCTGCGATAACGACCTCGACCAAGAGCAACAAGCCGACGACGTGATCGAGTTCCTCGACACCTATGCCAGCCGGTTCAGCACCGTTGCATGGGGACAAGGTTCGAGCGCCGATTTGGCGCTCCCTGCCCTGTCTTCACCGATATCAGAATACACGGTTATCGGCGTGGCTCAACAAGGCTCTGGCTCTGGCGCAACCTTGGTGTCCGCCGTCAGCACGGTGCTCTCCGTTCCAAACCCCGAACCGCCCCAGATGCAAAACCTCACGCTGGTGTTCACCCCGAGCGATCCTGCTCCAGGCGACGTGGTGCTTCTGACCGTCACCGATGAATCGAACCAACCCGTCGAAGGGCTGTCGGTTACCCTCGTGAAAGACAACATGACCTTGTCGAGTTTGCTGAGCGATGCCAGCGGACAAACGTCCTTTGCCATTCCACAAGGCAACATCACCGTTCGGGTTTCAGGCGGCCTCTATCATCCGGCCGAACTGACCCTTTCGGTCGAAGAGGACGGCATCGACGGTGGGTTGCCCGGCGACCGAGACGGCGATGGGGTAGGCGACGCCCTCGATGCCTTCCCAGACGACCCACAAGAGTGGGACGACACGGACGGCGATGGAATTGGCAACAACGCCGACAGCGACGACGACGGCGACGGGCGCTCCGACCTCATGGAATTGACCGGGACGCCCGCAACCGACCCTCTGTGGCCGGATTCGGACAACGACGGGCACTGCGATGGCCCCAGCAACGTGCCGTCCATCTGCACGGGCGGTGACGCCTTCCCAACCGACGCCACAGAGTGGGTGGACACGGACCAAGACGCCGTGGGCAACAACAGGGACGACGACGACGACGGCGACGGGGCTTTGGATGAACAGGAAATCGATTGTGGATCGGACCCTCTCCTCGATACATCCGTGCCTTCTGACATGGACAGCGACGGGATCTGTGATGCACTTGACGACACGGACGACCGCCCATCTGACGAAGACCCAATCGCGTGCTGTGAAGCGGTAAACGCGCAATGCCTCGCCTGTGCCGCCGACATGACCGTCGAAGCATACTGCCTCGAATACCCCGATACCACTGGATGTGCCGAGGACGACGAAAACGACACCACCGGCGAATCGGGCGAATCGGGCACAGCTTTGTCCTCGACGGTCATGGTCGCGGCCAGCGCCACGGGCGTATTGCTTGTGGCCATCTTCGTGGCCGTCTTGCTGCTTCGTGGCCGAGGTTCGGAACCGGTCGTCGACAAAGACTTCGCCGTTGAGGAAGCCATGTTCGAAGAATTGGTCGCCAGCGCGAGCGCCACTCCGCCTTCCAAACCTCCGAGGTCGGCCACAGGGCAGATGTACGACGGATACGAAGGCCTGGAGTACCCTGCCGGCTCGGAGCAATGGTACTACAGAGACCCGGGCACCGGCGAGTGGACAGAGTGGCGTTGAAGACCGGTGAGGTGGCTCACCGAACCGTGCGCCCCCCCTGGGCCTTGCCAGACGAACTCGACCGCCGCGGCCAAGCCATCGTGCTGACCGTTCTTGCGGTGCTTTGCCTGCCCCTTCTCGTGGTTCCGCCCGAGGCCTCGATGGACACGGCGGCTCTGTTCGATGACCCGGCCCGCGATCGCCTTGCAGAAGAAGCGACGACGGAAGGCTTGTCCGGCTTTCTCATCGTGCGTGTTCGCCACGACGATGCAGGGCCTCTGACCACCAACCTCTCCCGCGTTCATGACCTCATGGCCATCGAGGCCGGGGTCCTTCACGGGGAAGGCGCGTATGCCTTCGACGTTGAGCACACGTGGATTGAGCGGCTGGAGACCCCTTTCGCACGATGGTCGGCGGCCTTTGATTCTCACAACCGCTCGATGGCGGAAGCGGACACATGGTCCGAGGTGCTGCAACCCCCCTTGGAGGGGGGTTGGTGTGCAGATGACGCGACCGTGGAGGAACAACGCGCCCTCGAAGCGAGCCTCCTCTTGCTGCCCAAAGGAAGCAACATGGGTGTCGCTTGCCCCGCTTTCGCGGGCGCGTCCCCCGCAGCCCCCCCGATCGCCAACGAATTGCTTTGGATGGTCTGGATGGATTCCGAGGAACCGCCCACAGATTGGCTTGAACTTCAACGGTGGGCGGACAAGGTTTCGGCCGACACGCCGTACACCTTCGAGCCGGCCGGCGTCAACATGCTGTTCAAGGAGTCCGAAGAGATTGCAAAAGAAGACCTCTCGATCGTGCTGCCCGTTGCAGCAGCGTTGTTGACCACCCTTCTGCTGTTCGTGCTTCGTCGTCCTATGACGGTGGCCAAAACGCTTGGTTCGGTGGGCCTGGTCGTGGCGGCTGAACTCGGCCTCCTCACCTTGTGTGGTCACCGATTCACCGTCATCGACGCCATCGCCATTCCAATCATCATGGCCGTGGCGGTGGACGGGGCCTTCTGGTACAGTGTTTCGTCGCGGTCGAAAGCCGAGGTTCGCCGTCTGCTTCTCGTGGCCATGATCACCACCATCGGAGCAGTCTCCCTTGCGCTCTTCTCACCCATCCGTGCTCAACGGGGCTTGGCCTTGGTCATGATCATCGGGATTTTCCTGGATTGGTTCGTGACCAGGTACGTGATGGAGGGCGTCTATCTTGCCACCAGGCGCGCGCCACCACGCCCGCCTGCTCACTCGTCGCCCCTGTCGTTCGCACCCATCGCATGGCTTTGGCCGGTGGCCCTGGTGCTTTTGGCAGCGGTTGCCGTCACGTCACCGCCGGGCGTGGAAGTTCTCGACATCGATCAGTTCATGCCCGAGGACGACCCTTCATTGGATGAATTGGACGACCTGCGTGGCACCTACATGATCGCCTCAAGCACCTTGGTTCAGGTCCTGGTCGATGTCGAAGGAGGAGATGATCCGGACCGACTGATCGACTTCACCACCCAGCTTTCCCAACATCCAACCCTCATCGCTTACGACACGGGTACTGCGCGCCAACCCTTGCTGCTCGGGATCCCAAACGCCGATCCGTATGTGAACGATACCCTGGCCACGTGGTACGACCGACACAACGGCCCTCTCTTGCTCGACGATCCCGTCCTTCGCATGAACGGGGAAATGACTGGCATCCATCTTATCGCCATCATTGACGGCGAGGACGCCGACGGCGCGCACCTCTTTCAGCAGGACGTGAACGATCTCATGGAGCACAACGACCTCACCGGCGTCATTGGCGGGGACCTCGTGATCGGCATCGCCCTGGCCAAGGCCTTCGAAGCCACAAGGGTCGTGCAGGTTTTGGCCGCAGGTGCGGCCGTGTTCGCTTTGGCGGGCATGGTGACGGGTTCGCGTCACCAAGCGCTGCGCATCGCGGTTGGCACCGTTGCGGTGGGAATTGCCGTGGACGGATTGGCCAGCCATATGGGCGGCCGTGGTGTCAACACCGCGCCTGCCGTCCTTCTCGGCATGGGCTTTGCCGCCGATTACCTGGCGCATGCGAGTGCCGGTCATCGCAGCACGTCAAGGGACGCCTTTGCGCGTTGGGGGGCTGCCTTTTCGTCGGTGTCCGTGTTTGCGGTGGTGGGCTTGAGCCGTTATCCTCCGGCCCAAGACACCGGTCAATTGCTGGCCATTTCCGTGCTGATTTCCGTCATGCTGGCAGCCATTTTGGCGCGTGTGCCGGTGCGGGCCAGACCTGTTCTCAGCGATGAAGAAGCCTGATCAGAAGAGCAAGGTCCGTGCCATGAAGAGCGGTGAATGCAGGTTCTCCTGCGCCTCTTTGCTGGCGATCATCTCGGTCATCATCTCCTGCAGGGCGGGCTTGCGGCTCGCCTTGCCAACGAACCAATTGAGCAACCAGGCCCGTCGTGACAGCTTTTGCATCCGGTAGGAGTTCGTCAGTTCAGGGCCGAGCATCGCCCACATTTCTTCCATGTAGGCTTCAGGTGTCAGCCCTTCGACGATGTGGCGTGCGGCCATTTCGCCCGTGACGAGCGCGTTTCCGACGCCTTCTCCAGAGAAGGGGTCGACCAAGCTCGCCGCATCGCCGACAAGGCGGATGCCGCTGCCTGCTGCCCGCCGTGGTTGCCGGGACTCCTTCTTCCGGGGGGAACCGAAGGGGAGTTGCCATCCTTTGGCGCTGCCCTCAAGCATTGTGGCGTTGGCGAAGCGTTCCTTGAACAACGGGTGGTTTGCGATGACGTCGGCTTGCAAGGCCTTGAGTTTCTTCTTCTGCTTGTCCATCAGCCCGATGACCATGCCAATGCCGACGTTGACCACGCCTTCGGACACAGGGAAGAGCCAGAAGTAGCCGGGGATGATCGAGTCCACGAAGTGGATTTCGATGTCACCGGCCTCAGGCCCACATCCCTCGACGTTCTGCCAGTATTCACGGTACCCGGCGCAGTAGTGCATGCGATCGACCATGGTCTCGCCATGTGTTTCCTCGACCAAAGCGGTCGCGACCGGACAGCGGTAGCCCGCGGCCCCGACCACCTCTCGGCTGTGCCAGGTGTAGGCCTCGCCTTGGCGTCCGCCGAGGCGCACCTCAACGGCGCGAACCGTGCGAGCCTCGCCGCTTCCAGCACCGGGGTCGTCCCCACCGTGACCGTCGTCAAACAGCACCGTGCGGACGTCGGCCCCCTGAACGACGGCGCCACCGGCTTCGAGGACCAGTTCGGTCGTGCGCTCGAACATGAGGTGATCGAATTGAGCACGTGGCAACGCATACCCTGCTTCCAGCCGCTCCACGTCTTCCTCTGGGAGCGGGACACGGACGCTGTTGCCTTTTGGGCTCGAGAACGTGATGCCCGTCACGCGAAAGTGGGGCGTGGCTTCCAAGCGCGGCTTGACGCCGAGGGCGGCGACGTGCGAGAGGGACTTGCCGCCGACAGCGTCGCCACAGACCTTGTCACGCGGCCAGACGCCCTTTTCGATGAGCAGCACGCGTTGCCCCTTCATCGCAAGGTAGCCTGCAGCGGCTGAACCGCCCGGCCCTCCACCGACCACAATGGCGTCAAACGTGGCCCCGTCATCGGGCACTGGCCCGGTTTCGATTGGGCCCTCCCATGAGCGCATGAGCAACGGGCATGGCCGGCATTCCTTGAGGTTGGTCCTTCTGCTGGCGCGGAACGTTCACACCCTCGGGCCAACTCAAGCGCGCGTGGACCCCACGTCATCCGTACGCCGCCGGGCGACGTGGATGCTGTTGCTGGTCACCCTCGTGTGGGGTGCGACCTTCATCTGGATGCGTGAAATCATGCTCGCCCTCGAGGCAGACTTGGCACGCATCGGCACCACCTCCGTCGTGGCATTCCTGATTTCCGCTCGCTTCGCTTTGGCCGCCGTGGTGCTGCCCCTGTTCCCTTCTGTCCGCCGCCATCTCTGGAACGTGGAGGTGTGGATGGCTGGATCTGCGCTTGGACTTGCCCTGCTGGCCGGTTTCCTTGCGCAGATGACCGCTCTTGGCGAACTTGAACCCTCCACCTCAGCCTTCCTGACGTCCCTCTATGTGGTCAGCACAGCGCTGTTGTCAAACCTGTTCGGGGAGGGCCGACCGTCGCGTTTGTTGTGGTTTGGCGTCTTGCTGGCGACCCTTGGTGCAGGTTTCATCGAAGGCCCTCCGCACTTGACGTGGGGATGGGCCGAGATCATCACCGTCTTCTGCGCCGTTTGTTTCGCTGTGCATATCCTCCTCACCCAACGCTACACGACCCGCATGGACCCGTTGGCGTTGACGTTCACGTCCTTTGTTGCCGTGGCCGTTTTCGCCATGGCCCTCGCCCTCGTCTCGACCCGTGGAAGCGCGGGCCCTGACGATCTGGTTGGCGTGTTGAGCGTCGATGGCGTCCTCGTTCCGCTGTTTTGCTTGGGAATGTTCGGGTCCCTCGTGGCCTTGGGCATCCTCAACCTCTACCAACGCCACATGGAACCGGTCAGGGCGGCGATCATCTACACCCTCGAACCCGTCTGGGCGACCTTGTACGGTCTTGTGCTTGGTTTGGTGGGTTGGACCCCCTGGATCCTCGTTGGAGGAGGACTGCTCGTCGTCGGGAACCTCATGGTTGAGTTGACGAGCCAAGATGAGGAAGAATGACCCCCCAACGAACGAACACATCGTTCAAGTCCTTTGTCTCAGGATGGGCATCATGGCCGAGGGCGAGACGAATTCCACCACCGGGGGCTCCGACGCCCCGCTCACGACGCGGCGATTCGCGACCGATGTTGTGCATGCAGGAACGCAGCACATTGGCGACGCGGTCAACACCCCCATTTTCCAGTCATCCACCTACCGTTTGACCGACGAGCGGTACGCCGGCTGGGCGGCCGGCGCCCAGCACACCCTGCTCTATGCCCGCCTCTCTTCGGTGAACACCGATGCTGTGGCGCAGAAACTTCGGGCGATGGAAGGCGGCGAAGACGCCGAAGTGTTTGCCAGCGGCATGGGGGCGGTCTCCGCGGTGTTCCTTGGCTTGCTGAATGCCGGCGATCACATCGTCGCCAGCGCCGACATTTACGGCGGAACCTACGGCCTCCTGATGGATGAAATGACCCGCTTCGGCGTGGACGTGACCCTGGCCGACATGCGCGACCCCGCCTCCTACGAGGCCGCCATTCAACCAAACACGAAACTGATCTACATCGAGACGTTGACCAATCCTGTCCTCAAGGTCTGCGACATTCCCGCCATGGTCGAGGTGGCCAAGCGGAACGACCTGCTGTGCATCATCGACAGCACCTTTGCCAGCCCATGGGGCTGCAACCCGCTCAAGTACGGCGTGGATTTGGTCATCCACTCGACCACCAAGTACCTCGGCGGCCACAGCGACATCATTGGTGGGGCCGTGGTCGGTCGTGCTGACTTGGTGGCCAAGACCTTCAAGCAAAAAGTGCACTTTGGGGCCTCACCTGACCCGCACGCATGCTACCTTCTGGAACGCGGCATGCGCACGCTCCACGTTCGGATGCCCGTCATCTGCAGCAACGCCGCGACGGTGGCAGCGCGCCTCGAGCAACACCCGGCGATTGAACGCGTGTTCCACACTTCTTTGGAGAGCCATCCCGATTACGAGGTCGCGCAACGTGTGCTTCCAAAAGGCTCGGGCATGGTGGCCTTTGTCGTGAAGGGAGGCGATGCAGCTGCCCTTCGCTTCATGCGAGGGCTGAAGATCATCTACGAAGCGACCAGCCTCGGCGGCATCGAGTCGCTCATCGAGTGCCCCTTCAATTCAAGCCACGGCGCGATGCCCGAAGACGTGCGAATGGAAGCGGGGATCGTGCCAGGTTTCGTGCGCATGTCCATCGGCATCGAAGACGTCGAAGACCTCTGGGACGACATCGCTCACGCACTCGAGAGTTGAGGCTCAGGGCGCATCGACGCCCATCGTCGCGGCGAGTTCGGCCAAGGCCGATGTGAACGCTTCCCGGCGGGATTCATCGTCGTCGTCAAGCAACGCCGTTCCCGCCTCAACCAGGGCCCGAGCGGCCGTGGACCACGCACCGCCACGGTCGCGTGCGACGGGCTCAAAGTGCCATTCTTGGCCCGTGTGCCTCTCTGCAGCGAGGAGCCACGCCCACGCCGCCGCGGCTTCTTCCACGTTGTCGTGACGGTCGCAAGCCGCTTTTTGGGCCCTCCCACCGCCGTCCAGCAAGCCGGTCAAGACCAAGTCATGCGTGATGCCAAGCGGCCCTTGCAGTTGGCCCCGACGATGCGGGAAACGTGCTTCTCGTCGTGCGGCCGCCCGTGCATCGTCCAGCCCGCGAAGGAAAGCACCGAAGGACTTCGGACGGCCTTCAACGGAGGCAAGGATGGCGGCCAAATCGTCGCCCTGAACGCCAAGTCCGACGAGCCCCTCCTCGTGGTGATCCGCCCATAGGGCGCCCATGATCGCGTTGAGGCTGGCGCCTTTTGTGACCAGAAGCGCCCCTTCGTCCCGCTCGCGCAGTTCGCCACGGGTGTCGATGATGCCACCGCCGACGCTCATGCGAGCAGCGAGCATCGCGGCGGCAAACACCGCTTCGTCTTGGGTGCCGCCGAGCGCCGTCAGGCGTTCGACGATGCTGTCCATATCGGTTCCTTCCAACCACCCGTCGTTCATCACCAATCCATGTTCGAGGTTGGTCAACACTTCGGCCTTCAATCGGCCACCCAGCACGCCCTCGTTCAGGGTAAGGCCCTGCCAAGCGTCCAGCAACG
>DUHU01000070.1:9921-11772 GCA_013330765.1 Candidatus Poseidoniaceae archaeon
GGGTAAGACCCTGCCAAGCGTCCAGCAACGTGTCCATGCCTTCCTTGCACGCTTTGGGAAGCGGGGTGTCTTTTGGCCACCCTTCGGGCGACCAACGCGCTTCCACGTCAACCAAGCGAGGGAGGATCGGTGGCAACATGGACATCGCCAAGTGGTGCACGAAGGCCTTGTCTTTTTCTCCAGCAGTGCCCACTGCGTCCAAGTCGATGGCCACAACGGGCCCGTGGTGGAAGGCCAAGCGGATGTATCCAATCACGTCGTGGTCATCCGAGGCCACGACGTCAGGATCGATGCCCGCGGTGTGATGGATGGCCACCCCGTCCACCTCGGTGGTCGAAAACGAAAACCGGGACCTTTCGAGCACGTCCTCAAGCCAACCTTCGGGCGGTGTCGTGGCTCGACCGGTGCAGACGAAACCCTCGCTCCAAGAGAAGAAATGGAGGCCACGACGTGCGTGTTCTTCCCATGCCAGCATGCGAAGCGTGACGTTGTGATGGTTCTGCAGGCTGGCCAGGTAGGCTTGTTTTCCTTCGCCGCGGCGGATGTAGGACCCCGTACCGAAGGCAGAATTCTGGTACTTCCCTACGGTCGTGATCTCCACGTCATGAGCGGCATGGAAACTCCCTGCAAGGGCCTTGGCGATGTGGTCACCACGCCTGGCCATCATCCGTTTCTTGAGCCACGCCGTGTCGCCACGCCGCTGCACGACCTGATCGATTTCTTTCATCGTGCGTTCGATGGGATCGCGGCGCCATCCTCTCCGGATCGAGCCGGCGAGGGAAGGAAGCGCCCGCTCGGGCTCCTCAAGCAAACGGTCGAGGTTGCGTCGAAGGCGCTTGGCCGTGTCCTCGTTGGCATGCTTTGTGCCCCGCATACGAACCCGTTGGCGCTTTTTGCCAGGGAATTCGACTTGGGGTGCGCGTGCCATCGGTCGCCCTCATGTTGCCGCGGGTGCCGGTTGGGATGAGGCTTTCTCAGGACCTCGGCCTCATGCTTTGGTCAAGGTGTAGTCGAGCACGACCAGAGAAACGCTCCATTGCACGGTCTCGCCGTCGTCTTGATGGTTGCAGAAGGCTCCGTTGCCAGTGGCCACGGTCACCGTCAGATCGAGGCTGGATGGCCCGAAGCCTACGTTCCCCCCGTCCAAGGAGGCACGAAGTTCGCTCTCCGAGACGTCTGAACCGTTCCCCGATTCGAAGAGGGAGCGGTCGAACCACTCGACCACGACGTCGTGCGAAGCGGTGGTGCCCTCGACGTTCTGTCCGTCCGCACTGCCCGTGAGTTCGTCACGCTGAAGCAAACCACCGATGGTGTCGGGCGCAGCGTCAGAAGCGCCCGGGGCTGCGCAGCCGGGACCGCCAGCCGTCTCGTCTTCCCCGTAGACCAACGTGGCGATCAGGCCGACCACGTTTCGGCCGTCGGCAGCAGCGCCCGCTGCGTCGCTGTGCACCTCAACGGGAACGGTTTGGCCGTCACCGACAAATTCCTCTCCCGATCCAATCTCAATGAATTCGAAGGTACCCTCAATTGTCCATGAGGCCACGGGGTCCGCTGATTCAGGCGCATCCCGGAGCAGGTAGGCTCCTTCGGCCGCAGCAGCCGGAGCGAGGATGACGAGGGCTGCGATGCCGATGGCCCGCCCAGAGGGCACCTCAAATCGGCCAAGCGGCGAGCCCTCTTTGACACGGAAAGCATGGTCCAAAAAGTGAGCAAGGAAGGCCATGCTCATTCCCGGAATGGACTCGAAGACGTCTTCGTTCAGGCCGAGGACACGCCAAACAATGACGCCCGTCAACGCCGCCATCATCATGGTGACGGAGTGCCGCGTGTCCGGTTCATACCCCGTCCACC
>DUHU01000099.1:0-2048 GCA_013330765.1 Candidatus Poseidoniaceae archaeon
GATGGTGGTTGTTGGCCACCACCTTGCCGTTGAGCGCGGTTTGGTTCGTCGTCAAACACGACGGCCCTGGGGGCTTGATGGAAGGCGGTTGGGTCATGTGGGGAAGGGACCCGTTTTCGCTGTCGACCACCGTTGGCACGGTGCTGCAAACCTTCCATGCGTGGATGTGGTGCCTCCTGATCTTCGCATGGGGCGCGCGTCTGCTGAACCGGAAAAGCCGCGCCTTGGCGTGGTTGAACGAAGCCGTGTACCCGACCTACATCATGCACTTTCACATCACGTTCCCGTGGATGTTCATCGCGGCCATTCTCGGCATGAGTTGGTGGACGTCCACCGCCTTGGGCACCCCCTTTGTGGTGGCCGGGGTGCTGGCTTGCTTCGTGCTGTTTCGTCGGACGGCGTATCTACGGCCATTGGTGGGCTTGCGCGGTGGGCGGGCGGAAGTCGAGAAAATCTGGCCGTTCACCACCACCGAAGACCGAGGCATACGGATCTTGCTGCACCTGACCGCCCACGCCCTCACAGGGGGCGCCCTGATCGTGCTGATGGTCCTCGCCGCCCTGACCGGATTCATCGAAGTCTGACCCCTCAATTCGTCAACGGCTCACCCGTGCACGAACCGCAAGCGAAGAGCACTTCCTTGCCCGGTGGAAACCCCTGGCCCCTCAACCCCTCTCTGTACGTTGTTTCATGACAAAAGCGGCACTTTGCAGCGTGGAAATTGGTCGCTTGACTGAGCAAAACCACCTCGTCGAGCATCGCCTGCAAGACGGAGGACAATCCAAGCCCATAGGAGACCGAATCGTCGTCCACACCGAGACACAATTGCTCCATCTGCCCCGGAACAAAGGCATGCGAAGGCGAAGGCCCGTGCAATTCGTCCAAGGCCGCCACCAACGGGCGCGGGACGTTCCAATCGATGTTGACGTTGACGTGCCACCACCTTGAGCTGACGTCCACGTCCTCGAGTTCCCTCGTGATGCCGTGTGAACTGGTCACGGAGACGACACTCTTCTTCACCGCAATCCTCGGGTGCGTGTGGATCAGGCGGAGTGCGGACAACCACCCAGGGCGGTTTTTGTCCTGCACCCAACCGGGCATGTCTGTGGACCACCCGGGCCACTCCGTCCACGGCGCGCCCGCCGGTAGGTGGCGATTGAAACAGGCAGCAAGATGCACCATCCACTCAAAGGACCCGAAGTCCAAATCCCAATTCACCGCTTCCCATGCCTCGTCGTTTTGTTTCATTCTTCTTCCTCCAAATGCGTGATTGTGGAAGGGGCACCGGGAATCGAACCCGGATCTACAGCTTCGCAGCCTGTTGTGCTCTCCGTTACACCATGCCCCCTTGTGGTGGAGGTCAAAGCGTACGCTGGAAGTCCTGACCTCCTGTGGGTGTCGCCCGACGGCGTGGTTGCATGCACATCATGCGACGCAACGGCGATGCCACTGGCCGAGAACCCAAGCGCCCACACTCTGGGGGCTTTCGAAGGGGTTGGCGGCCATGTTTCATCTCCTGTCCGGGCGGACAGATGCTTTCTGCGACGAGAATATTTCAACGTTAAGTGAATTTGAACACACCGGATGCCTCATCCCTCAGGCCCCGATGTCGAGGCATGCCGGGAACAGAGGGGAAGGAGGGCGAAACCCTCCTCGACGCACTTCGGCGCATCCACCCAAACAGTACCACAGGCACCCTGCGCCGCATGCTCACCCAAGGACGTGTGCATGTGGACGGGGCGTCGGTCCACGCTGCAAAAACCGAGCTGGTAGCCGGCCAACGGATCGACGTGGTGGCGAAGACCACGGCCTCTGAAGAGCATCCTGCGCCCCTCAAAGGGCCAAAAGGACCCAAACTCGACGTGCTGTTTGAGGACGACGCCATCCTGGTGGTGAACAAACCCGCAGGGCTGCTTTCCGTTGCCACGAACAAGATGGAAGACGACACCCTTCACAGCCGCTGCGTGACCCACGTTCGCGCCTACCACGGTGAGCGCGCGTGGACCCATGTGGTGCACCGCCTCGACCGCGAGACCTCAGGCGTCATG
>DUHU01000099.1:2352-2631 GCA_013330765.1 Candidatus Poseidoniaceae archaeon
GACCGCGAGACCTCAGGCGTCATGGTGTTCGCACGCCACGCTCGACACAAGGAAGAACTCCAGCGCCAATTTGCAGAGCGCAACGTCCACCGCATCTACAGGGCGTTGACGGAAGGCTGCCCAGAAGGACCCCATGGAACGGTGGTTGCTCATTTGGTCGAAGACGCACACCTCAACGTGCGTGAGGTCAAATCTGGCTTCCGCGGCGCCAAGGAAGCCATCACCCACTACCGCGTTCTTGACGAAGACGGCTTGGTCGCCGACGTGGAAGTGCTCATT
>DUHU01000038.1 GCA_013330765.1 Candidatus Poseidoniaceae archaeon
CGTGATGGTCCCTGTCCACGTCCGACGGGGCTGCTATGACCACCGTGGCCGCCTCGCCCGATGCGTCCACTACCCGCAGCGTGGCTTTCACGAGAACGTGTTCCGACGCGGTTCAGCTCGGGCCTGGGACGACGTCCTGAAGGTTCATCGCTGAATTTTTGGGACCTCCCACGCCACATTGAAGTGTTCAGCCGTCGATATCTACCTATGAACGGCAAGGGATCACAGAAAGCGGCACGCTTGGAACGTCTGAAAGACGAGATTGTGGCCTACGTGGAGACCAACCCGAACTGCACTGCTGCAGACATCGTCGATCACCTTGCCAACGTGAGGCGGATGCGGAACCACGGCCTGACCGCCCGAAAGGTGGGCTACTTCATTCCACGGTACCTCAAGGAGGCCGTGGCCTTCACGCTGGACGCCACCACCGGCAAGCGCCTCTACAAGGTCGCGGCTTGAACACGGCACCTTGATGCGGCGGGGTCGGTTCACGGGTGCATGGCCAACCGTGTTCCAACGGCCGCAGACGTGTTTCCTGGCTTGGAACACGACGCTGGACCACGCTTTGGAAGCGGGCCTGTGTGGGCCTTGCTGGACCCGACCGCCGAGGACGGTTTGCGTGCACAACTTGCCGCAGCCTTGTCGAGTGCAGAAGGCCTCCGCTCGGCGCATTCCGACCATTACACCGTGGACGAGCGCAACGGGCGTGTCGGCATCCATGAGGCAGCCGTGGTCGAAGCAGGAGCGCATTTCATTGGGCCGTGTTTGATCGAAGCTGACGCCGTCGTCCGCCATGCTGCCTACGTCAGGCCGTGGACGTGGGCATGCCGTGACAGCGTCATCGGGCATTGCACGGAAGTGAAACACAGCGTGTTGCTGCCCGGGGCCAAGGCCCCGCATTTCAACTACGTCGGAGACAGCATCCTTGGCTCAGGAGTGAACCTCGGCGCGGGCGTGAAGCTGTCGAACCTGCGCCATGACGGCGGTGAGGTCCATGTGCGGATCGGTGACGAACGTGTGCCCACAGGCGTGCGAAAATTTGGCGCCATCCTTGGCGAAGGCGTCCAACTTGGCTGCAACGCCGTCACCAATCCAGGCTGCGTGCTTGTTCCGGGTTCAACGGTGGACCCCAACACCACCGTCAGCGGCGTGCACCTCAAGCCACGGCGGCATCGTTGAGGTGGTCTCGTGAACCTGTTTGGCACCGACGGCATCCGTGGCGAAGTGGACCTCCGTCCTCGCGCACCGCGTCAAGCCATCGACGTCCTCGAAGACGACCGACGGCTGACGCCTGCCCTCGCTTGGCTTGCAGGGCAAGCCGTCGCCAGAACCCTCGACAGGAAAGGAGCAACCGTGGTCATTGGTTGGGACGACCGACCCGGAAATCCTGCCTTGGTTCAAGCCGTTCAGGACGCCTTTCAAAGCGCTGGCTGGGAGGTGGTTCTCTTGGGCGAATGCGCCACGCCGTTGGTGCATCACGTCCTGCTCGAACGCAGCGCCACGGCAGGCGTCATGATCACGGCAAGCCACAATCCCGTGGAAGATTCTGGTCTGAAGGTCTTCGATGAACATGGACGGAAATCCACGCCAGAAATGGAAATCCGAATCACACGGACCATGTTTGACCTCGCGCAGGAGGACCATGACCTCCTCCACCTCGGGCACGAAGCCGGTCCGCTGGAAGTCGAAGTTCGACCCCATGAGGTGCATGCGAACTGGCTGGAGACCCGAATGCAGGACTTCACCACCATGTTTCCCGAAACAAAAGGAGCCCTGCTCCATGAATCCGCAACCCCTCTTTTGCTCGACCTGAGCCGGGGTTCGGCCATCGGATGGTTCCCCGCATGGCTTGAACAGAAGGGGCTCGCCGTCGAAGAGGTCAGCCACATTGCGACGGCCTTGAACCGCGGTTGTGGTGCCGGTGAACTCTCACCTGGTCGCCGTTGGACATGGGCCGAGGCTTCGGAGGACGAACACCTGCTTTTGCAACGTGTCCGGCCTTCACCCGAAGGCACCTTGCTCGCCGCAGCCCTGGACGGGGACGGAGACCGTTGCCTGTTGCTGGTCGCCGAAGCCGACGGTCCGGCGGTGGTGGACGGCGATGCGATGGCCTTGCGTCTGCTTAAGGCCGCCGCGACCGACAGAAGGTGGACGATCGCTGCCTCCATCGAGTCCGACTTGGCGCTGACCAGCCGTGCTCAGGCGATGGCCCATGTGGAGGACGTGATGGAAACCGCCGTGGGCGACCGCTGGCTTTCCGTTGCTCTCGAGCGCGCCAGCACGGCCTCGAAACCCGCGGTCGTGGGCGTGGAGGATTCTGGGCATCTCGTGCTCCCCTCGCGTCACGCCGCGGGATGGTCCCTCGTTGGAGACGGAGCCGCAAGCCTCGTCGCAGTCCTGCTCGCCGGGCTTGGGCGCCGTGGCGCCGTGCGGCAGGCCGGCGGATGGAAACGCCGCACGTCCATCGCCCCCTCCGAGCGTTCTCGATGGACGGGCGAGGGGCCGCTGGCGGAGGCCGTTCTCGCGGCGGTCGGCGAAGCCTTGCCGCAAGCGGCGCAGGTCACCTTTGGTGGGCTTGAGGCGGAACCAAACCTGCTGCTCGTCCAAGGCATGCTGGCCGACGCACGGTTCAGCCTTGGCGTTCGGAACAGCGGGACTCAAGCCAAGACAAGCCTGAGTGCCCGAACCGACGACCCTTCGAAGGCCCCGCACATGGAGGCCTTGCTGGCCGCCGTTGATGCCGTCCTTCGACCTGCGTTGACGCCGTCGTGATCAATCCACGGCGATGGCGTCCGCATCGCGCTGCGTCAACCACGTGACCGCGGAAAGCAGGAGCACGGTGATGACGAGCATCGCCAACACGGTGTTGCCTGAGGCACCGGCGATGAGCGCCATGCCGAAACCTGTCCAGGCGCCCAAGAGGTTGGCCAAGCCAATCACGCGCCATGAGCGGCGCAAGACGAGGATGCCGACGATCCACGACCAGCCGCTGAGGATCAGAAGG
>DUHU01000256.1:0-1960 GCA_013330765.1 Candidatus Poseidoniaceae archaeon
ACGACGGTCGTAACCGCGGTCGATGAGGGTCTGGAACCTGAGGTCTTCCATGGTCACTCCCCTGAGTATCGGTCAAGACACCGCTCCTTGAAGGCTCGCCCGTCCAAAGCGTGAAGGCGGCGTGAGCGAAGGGCTGTGCATGACGGACTGGCGCGACCATGTGGAGCCGCTCGGCCCCAGCGTCATTGGCATCAAGAAGCATGGCCACATGGTGACCGATGCTGCGCTGGTCGGAACGGACCTCAAAACAGTGTTGAGCGGCGACGAACGGGCGCCTGAACAACTCGTCAACGCCGCCTCGCTCCCGGGAGCAGTCGGTCGGGTGTGGGCCATGGCGGACCACCACTTTGGCTACGGCCTGCCCATCGGTGGCGTGCTTGCCACCGACCATGATGCCGGTGAATTGGGTGGAGCAGTCAGTCCAGGGGCGGTCGGTTTCGACATCAATTGCGGTGTGCGCATGCTGGCCTTCGACATGGATGCCGATGACCTTCCAGACCCGGCGAAATTTGCTCGTCGCCTTGGAGGTCGCGTACCCTCGGGCACCTCAGGGCGAGGAGGTGTTGACCTGACGTCCCGTGATTTGATGCACGTGCTGGAGGAAGGTGCCTCTGCTGCAGCTGATCTTGGACTTGGGGCCGTGGACGACGTGTTGCTGCTCGAATCCCGTGGCCGTCTCGACGCCGAGCTGGAAGGTGTATCTCAACGGGCCCTCGAACGCGGAGCGACAAGTTTGGGAACGTTGGGGAGCGGCAACCATTTTGCTGAACTTCAGGCCGTCGAGCATGTCGTTGACGCTGAGACCGCGGAGGCATGGGGGCTTTACGAGGGCCAACTTGTCGCCATGATTCACTCCGGAAGTCGGGGTCTGGGCCACCAAGTGTGCACAGACCACGTGCGCCATCTCGAACGTCAGTTCACTTCGGAGGACGGCGGTTGGAGGCATGAGACGTACGATTGGTGGATACCTGATCGACAACTTGCCGCCGCACCGCGCCACTCACCGGAGGCCGAAGCCTACCTCGGTGCCATGGGCGCTGCGGCCAACTACGCATTCGCCAACCGTGCAGTCTTGTCCCAACGCCTCATCACCGCACTCGAAGTGCACACACGCTCTTCCGTTGAATGGTCCACGGTGTATGACGTGGCCCACAACATCGCGAAAGATGAGGAACACGTGATCGACGGCAAGCGTTGCACCTGCAGCGTTCACAGAAAAGGAGCAACACGGGCGTTCCCCGGCTCGCATGATGGCTTGTGTCCTGAGCACAAAGCCACCGGTCAACCTGTGCTTGTTCCAGGGGACATGGGAACGGGATCTTGGTTGATGGCAGGTCCAAAAACAGCCATGAATGCAGCCTTTGGTTCATCGTGCCATGGCGCAGGCCGACGCTTGTCAAGGGCGGCAGCTCGCAAACAGGTGGACGTCCCTGCACTGATGGAACGGTTGACGGCAGCGGGTGTCCATCTCAAACACGGTACGGAACGAGGATTGGCTGAAGAAGCACCTGAGGCCTACAAACCCGTTGATGACGTGGTCGATGCCACTGAAGAAGCAGGACTGGCCCGCCGAGTGGCGAAACTGGTCCCTCGCGTTGTCGTGAAAGGTTGACGTTCACATGCAGTAGGAGGTGCTGGGTCCGCCTGCCAGGTTCGGGGCAGCACCAGAATGCTCAGCGTCAGGTTCCTCACAGATCACGCTCAGCAAGGTGTTCACGAGGGCCTTGAGGTCCTCCACCTGCGTTTGCAGTTCTGTCATTTTTCGTTTCATGTCTGTGCCTTGCTCGCGCTCGTTCATCGTGCATCCCATCTGGAAAGCAATGCCTTCCAGTCCGCTCTTTTCAAAAATCAGACCTTAATGATTGACGGTCCGAGACGACGAGATTGACGATTTCGAAGGGAGGAGCCACCGGCGAGAATCGAACTCGCGACCTCCTCATTACCAATGAGGTGCTATACC
>DUHU01000256.1:2277-4041 GCA_013330765.1 Candidatus Poseidoniaceae archaeon
TATACCGCTAAGCCACGGTGGCGTGATTCGGCCCACCTGAAGGGTGGATATAACCGCTTCGCGGAGCATGGTCCTGCGAAACATGGGTTGAAATTCAGTCAAAATCAGCCCATGGCATGGAGGAGGAACCCCTGATGCAGGTCGAGCCTTCCGTACCCGCCTTCGCATGGTGGGGGGCAGCCGCGGTTGGAGCAGCCATCGAATTCCTTCCCATCGGCCTTCGAATGCTCAATGGCGAGCCCCCTGCTGACGCGTTTTGGCCCTCTGTCCTCCGAGCGCTCTCCCTGGACCTCTTCCTCCGAGACACGGGGGTTTTGCTCTGGGTCGGCGCGATGATCGCCCTTTTGTTTGCGAGAATGGAACGGCGTTTGCACGGCCAAGCACGTCCTTTGCTGCGCCTTGCCTGTGTCGTGCTTGCGGGCTGGTGCACGGCCTTGTTGGTGACGCACCTGATGTTGGACAGGGCCTTCTACCAAGGCGCGTTCATTCTTGCACCGGCCGCCATGGCGATGGGGTTGGTTCCCGCCGTCCTTCAATGGTCCTTCGACAAAGAGGCACGCCAAACGGTCAGAACCTTCGCAGTGGCCCTTGGTTTGGTCGCGCTCATGGCCATCACGCCCGCCCTCCCGGCCACCATGAACCTCCTTCCGAGTCCTCCACCCACCCCCCAACAAGGCTACGGTGCCATGCCAGGTCCTTTCCAAACCACGACCACCACGATGACCTACGCCATGCCAGACCATGTGGCAAGCCTGCTGGACGGTGAAACCGTAGAGGAAGTCTCCTTGCTGACGGTGACGTGGCCGAAGTACTCCGTAGAACCGCCCGGATTGAGGGTTCCGTTGGGTTTGGTGTTCCACGGCATGGGCGCACCTGCACCATCGGATTACACGGATTGGACCGACCATTTGGCCGCGAAAGGCATGGTGGTCGTCCATGTCACGTATCCCTCCCACCTTCGCATCGAAGGCGAGGAAGAAGCCATCGTTTCAGGTGGCCGCTCCGATCATCCGCAACACGCGCTTCGCATGGACGCCATGACGTCTGCACTGGACACCTTGGAAGACAAATTGCTGTACCAAACAGAGGCGGACCCACAGAATTGGCTGATGGGAGCCGTGGTTGACCCATCAGCCCTGTACATCGGTGGCCACAGCCTCGGGGCGGGCATGGGCATGATGGTGGCCTCAGTCGCGTTTGAACGCGGTTGGGCAACAGAAGCGCTCGCCGTCGACCTCGAACAACCGTACACTCACGCCCACGACCCGGCCGTCTTCGGCAGCCTTGCAGCGAGCCCGGAAGCCACCTTGGTGCACGTGGCCATCGCCGAGGACGACACAAGCGTCGATCCCTGTCACGGCGTGGCCCATGCCATGCGATGGTCCAATGAAGCCGGCGTTGAGGACGTGGTCCTCTTCCAAATACCAAGCGATAGGCATGGATTCCCACCGTTGATCGCATCGCATTATTTGGCCGCAACACCGGTCCACGACACCTTGGCCGACCATGCATTCTACCGCCGCGTCGATGCCCATGCAGAATGGCTCGTCGCCTCACAGCGAGGGGACATCACGACCGCGAATTTTGCGGCCGCCCACCTGCTGGACGCTGAACTCCTCACGCCGATGGGCGAGTGGTCAGACGGGACACCTGCAGCACCACTCGAGGTGGTGGAGGCGCCGTACCTTGAAGGTGCAACATGGGTCGAAGGTTGCCAAGCCAAGGTCGACGTGTGGTCGTAGTGGCGCCGAGAGAGAGATTTGA
>DUHU01000231.1 GCA_013330765.1 Candidatus Poseidoniaceae archaeon
CATGTACGGTGTCCTCGAAGACGGTTTCCGGGAGAACATGTCCCGTGAAGAGGCCGTCCTCCTCGCTGCCCGTGCCTTGACCGCCTCCGGTCAGCGCGACGCCGCCAGCGGCAACGGCATGGACCTCGCGGTCATCACCGCCAAAGACGGATTCCAACTCGTCGATCAATCCGAGATCGACGCGCTCCTCGCCTCACACCGCTGAGGCCTTTCCCATTCCCGTTTCCCACCATCGTTGAGGTGGGGGGAGCCGGCAAGGTGTGTTCACCATGAGGATGAGCTTCAAAGAACTGAAAGACGAAGTGGCCAAGATTGTTCCCAAAGGGCTCGATTATTCGGTCGAACTGGAAGCCGGTGACATCGCCATCATCACCTCGGAACCTGCACGATTTGCTTCCGACGGCCTGATTGGGCGCATCGCAAAGCGCGTACGTCGTACGATTGTGCTTCGACCGTCTGAAGACATCATGGTCACACCCGAGGAGGCCAAGCGCTCCATCGAGGACATTTTGCCAGATGCAGCAGGCCTGAAGCACGTCTACTTCGACGCATGCCTTCGTGAGATCACGTTGATTTGCGACGACCCCGGTGAAGCCGTTGGACGCCGTGGCGCGGTCCTAAACGAGATTCGAGACACGACGGGATGGCTCGTTCGTGTCGAACGCACGCCCCCGGTGCTGTCCAAAACCATCCATGACATCCGTGGATACCGTGAAGCCAACGCGACCGAGCGACGAAAGTTGCTCAAGAATTTCGGCCTCAACATCCACCGCCCAACTCGCCCAGGGTCTGCTTGGGCCCGTGTGACGGCCCTCGGGTCGTACCGCGAAGTGGGCCGTGCGTGCCATTTGGTCACCACCAACGAGTCGCGCGTGATGATCGATGTCGGTGTGAACATTGCAAGCGACACAGACCCCATGCCGTACTTCACGGCCCCCGAAGCGCTGCCGTTGGACAAGTTGGACGCCGTGGTCCTGACCCACGCGCACCTCGACCACGCGGGCATGCTCCCGGTCCTGTTCAAGTACGGGTACCGCGGACCTGTGTACTGCACGCCGCCCACGCGCGACATGATGCTCTTGCTCCAAACGGATTTCCTGAAGGTCGGTGGAGCCGAAGGCAAGCGCGCGCCCTACAGCATGGAAGACATCCGACAGTGCATGCTTCACGTGGTTGACGTGGATTGGAGCAAGACCACCGACATCACCCCCGACGTGAAGTTGACCTTCGAAAACGCCGGACACATCCTCGGTTCCTCTGCGGTTCACCTCAACATCGCCGACGGCAAGCACAACATTGTGTTCAGCGGCGATCAGAAGTACGAGAAATCCTGGTTGTTCGATGCAGCCAACGTTCGCTTCCCTCGCTGTGAGACCTTGGTCATTGAATCGACCTACGGCGCCAGCGGCGACTACCAACCCTCCCGCGAAGAAGCAACAATGGAGTTGCAGGACATCGTCACACGAACCATCGAACGCGGTGGCAAATTGATCTGCCCCGTGTTCGCTGTCGGGCGCTCACAGGAAGTGATGATCGCCATTGACGACCTTTTCCGTGCGGGCAACATCAAGCCCGTGCCCGTTTGGTTGGACGGCATGATTCAGGAAGCCACGGCCATCCACGCGGCCCACCCGGATTACCTGACCAGTTCGCTGAAGCGTTCGTTGCTTACCGATGACGGAAAGAACCCCTTCACCAGCGAGTGGTTCCGTCCTGTCCAAGGCCGTGAATTGCGCGAATCCATCATCATGGACACGAGCCCTTGCATCGTGCTGGCGACCTCCGGCATGATGAACGGCGGCCCGGTGATGGAGTACTTCAAGCACTGGGCATCGGAACCACGAAACTCCCTTTGCTTCGTGGGTTACCAGGCAGAAGGTACCCTCGGCCGGCGCCTTCAGAAGGGCTTCGGGGAAGTGCCGATGCTCATCGACGGTCGCACCGAGATGGTGAAAATCGGCATCGAGATGGTCACCATCGACGGGTTCAGCGGCCACTCCGACCGGCGTCAACTGCTCGACTTTGTCGACCAAATGAGTCCCACGCCCAAGGCGATCGTTTGCCACCACGGGGATTACCACAAGTGCAACGAACTTGGCAAGACCCTGCGCGAGCGGTACCGTTGCCGAACCTACGCGCCTCGGAACCTCGAAACGGTTCGCCTGTAATGAACTCAGACCATCGGTTCCCCGCAATCGGGGCAGGGCATGCCTGGAAGAAAGATTCCAGGGATGTATCCGCATTCCAAGCACATTGATGTCGTGTCTTCGATGTCCATGTAGGTCATTCCTCCTTGGGTTGAGGCTCAAACAAACCGTGTTCCTCGACCGCGTCGATCACCCGATGCAAATCGCATTCATTGATGACGACTTTCGCGTAAGGAAGCGGGCGCTCGTCCCACGGATTGAAGCAAATCGGCAGCCCGGATTCCTCGAACATGCCAATGTCTCCAGCCGAATCCCCGACCGCGACCGTACGCGCCCGATCAACGCTGTACCGACGTTGCAGCATGCGCACGAGGGCGCCCTTTCCGTCCATCTGAACCTGATACCTTCCGAGGGAGCGAAGTCGGCCGTTCTCGTCATGACCGAGTTGCGGCAACCATCCATTGGTGAAGACATCAAGCGGAGTGTCGCATCCGTGGCCCGCCTCGGTGGCATAGCGGCGCTCAATGCCACCCCACCTCCGCTTCCAGGGTGTGCCTGTGGAGAACCGTGCTGCGATTCGGTGCGCAGTGGCTTGTACACCGCCGCTGACGATGGCCACATGCCAGCCCCTGTCCAAAGCGGTCTGAATCAGCGCCTCGAGCCCCGGCATCAGCGGAGCTGCGAGCAGGATGTCGTCCAAGCGGTCCACACGGGCATGGCGTTCATCCATGGCCTTGAACGCCGCCTCAATCAAGCCAAGGTCGAGTTTGATCCATGTCCATTCGTCCAGTTTTCCCTGGTTGTAGAGGTTGAAGGATTCGGAGTTGTCCGCTCCGATCGCGTCGTAAACCACCTGCCACGTGGACAAGTGGTTGACCAGAACACGGTCCATGTCGAGGCACAGGAGCCCTTGGGCTGGAGCGTCTCTCAAGCGACCCCGCCCTCGTTTTCGACCTGATGGTGGAGGCTTGCCACTTGCTTTTCCATGATCCATAGCAGGATGGCGGTCATCAAAGCAAACAGGCCGACCAGGGTGACCGCAACGGTGGCCAAGGTGACGCCGAGGGAGGTGGAGTTGAGTTCTTTGAACTGGTCAATGACGTTGCCTGAAAGCTGAATTCCAAGCACAAAGAGGACCAAACCGGGCAAACCAATGAGCATCAGTGGATGCTTTGATTCAAGCATCCAGTAGAACATCTGGGCCATCCTTGAGGCGCTTGCCAACGACTCAGCCTGGTGCACGCTTGGTCGAGCAAGGTGCCTGCTGACGCGGACTTCGAGCCCTTCTGGAAGGTCCATGGCCGTCCCCAAAGGTCCGAGCGATGCCAAGGCTTGGAAACCGGTCGGCGTCACCTGAAGGTGTTGGATGTCGGCATCGAGCAACACGACGTCTTCAGGCGGCCCCTCGTCTTCGTCGAGGACGATGGACACATGGACGTCCCAACGTTCGTGAAGGCGGTTGATCGACAGCGGGAGGTCCCGCAACCGCCACGCATCGTTCACTCGGAGAAACAAGGTCCGTTCAGCGTCGTCAAGTCCCGCTTCTTTCAGCACCGAAGCAAGGCTCGCACCGGTGATGTGTTCTTCGGTATGGGTGAGCACAGGACACGCCAGCCGCTCCGCAAGTTCGACCGTCGCGTCGGTCGAGCCGCGGTCCAAAAGGACCACTTCATCGACCGATTCCCTTGCCCGAACAATGATCGAAACGATCCGGAGTTCAAGGTTTGAACCAATCAGGACCAGCCGGTGGCGAGGTGCAGGCACGTTCCCTCTTCGAACGGACCCGGCTATCAATCATCGGCCTCCGCCGGCGTGTTCCGACACCTTATGGGGCGCGGTCGTTCGCAGCGGAACATGTGGGGTGGACGCCGTCTTGCGGTGGTGATGCCCGCAAAGGACGAGGTCCAGCACATTGGAAGAGCTCTGGGCAACCTTCCACCCGAGGTCGATCTTGTCGTCCTTGTTGACGATGGCTCGAGCGACGGTACCGCGAAGGCAGCGCAAGCCA
>DUHU01000035.1 GCA_013330765.1 Candidatus Poseidoniaceae archaeon
CGGGTTGTTTTCTCCTGTACGTGAGCTTGAAACCCCATCCGAAGCCTCGACCAGGACGACCACCGAATCGGACCAACCGGACGTGGTGCCGTCAGCTTCGAGGGCCTTGACTCGGAATCGATGGCGTCCGTCTTCTGACAGATCTGCAACGAAGGAAAGGTCCTCGATGTCCGTCGTGAGTTGCGACGAACCGTCAGGCGTCTCGTGCAGAACGACGAAGAGGATGCCCCGCTCATGGGCCCAAGAAAGGCGAATGTCGTCGCCCTGCGCGGCCGTGGCGGTGGTGTTGCTGAAGGTTGGCGGCGGACTGACGTAGGCCACTTCGACGACCACATCCTCCGAGTCCAGTTGCCGTCCGTCGCTCATGATTGCGCGGAGTTGGAAGGTGTAGTTGCCGTCTTCGAGGTCGGTGAGGGGCAACGATGTGGCGTTTCCAGTGTAGACCTCCACTCCGTCCTGAATCAAGCGGTACTCAATCGCGCCAGGAAAGGCTCCCCATTCGACGGTCGTTTCTTTCGTTGAGATTTGGCCGGTTTCTGTGATGAACACGGGTGTGGTGGGTACGTCGTACGCCACCAACACTTTCTGGGCCATGTCAGAATGGGTTCCAGGAAGGCGATCGACCACCTTGACGTAGTTGCGTACGGTTGCGTTGTAGTACAACTCCCAAGAAGCGACGCCGTCGATGCTGTCGATCAGGGTGTATTTCGTGGTGATGAACGAGCCCGCAGGCGTCATGACGGTGACGTTTTCTTCGACCGACACGCTGCTGTTGGTGTCGGTGTAGCCGTTCGGGTGCCCTGGGACTCCGATGATGGTGGTTCGATTAAACCACGCTGAGGAGGCATCGCTCAACAGCGAAACGTCCTCTCCAGCACCGTTGGTGAAGGCCCAACCCGACGAGGCGTCGGTGAATTGGTTGGAATGTGACGGATCGTCGGACCAGTAACTTCTGAGGGTGAGCAAGGAGTCTTGATCGACCCATCGCATCGATCGCTCGTCAGGCAGGTAGTTTGGGTCCTCAACGTTCACCACGTAGGCGGAGCGTTCTGTCCCGAATGCGTCGGTGACCGTTTCTGTCCCCAAGCACGTGTAGGTCCGTTGGAGGACGCCGTCGCGCGCCGCTGGAACATACGTTTGATCGTAGGTCCAACTCATCCCAGCCGTCCAGTGTCCGTTTTCGTCTTGGTCTGGCAGCACCACCATCAACAGGTCCTGGAACGCCACTGTCGAACCGTTGGCATTGACCGCTTCAAGGCCGAAGCGGTGTTCGCCGCCGGTCTGAGGCGTGAAGGTGAATGCCGTCGATGGTCCGTCGTACATCGGTGTGCCGCCAAGGGTCAGAACGTAACGTTCTGCATGTGCCGCTTGAGTCCACTCGACCGTGAACGGTTCCTTGGAGACCACGTCAGGAACGGTCGTGAACGACACGTTCCCGGGAAGGGTCAGGGTCCGTTCGAGGCTGAGGTTCATCCAACCGGATTCGCCGTCAAGTGTCGCGTTGGCGTCCGTGGCGACCTCCAACCCTTGTTGGGTGTAGGTGAACGTGTGGTTGACGCCAACGTCCAAGCCTTGGACGCTGTAAAATCCAGAAGCATCGCTCCTAGAGCTGTGGTTTCCGGAGGAGACGTCAATGTTCGGTACAACGTTCCCGAGTTGATCGTGCACGTAGCCGTAGACGCCCGTGCTTCCTTTGGTGAAGGTCAGGTGATTTCGGGACGGCTCGCCAATTTTTCCACCGTCCATGCGAACCGCATTGGACGAGCGCGAACCGTCATCAAACAAGGCGTGGACTTCCACAAGGGCGCCGTGTTGGTATGGGCCAAATGCTGTCCAACCGTTGACCTGCGCCCATGGCATTTCTGATGTTTGCAGGTCTGCTGTCGTCGGGTTTCCGTCGTCATCGGCCAGTGAAACTGTGACGACATTCTTCCCAATCGTGAAGTCCACCGACATGTCTCCGGACACCATGATCTCACGGTAAACGGCCACGTGACCGTCGCTCATGAAGTAGGCTCGGAGGGTATGACGCCCCGGTTCGACATCGTCGATGACGAAGCCTCCGTTGCTTGATGCGATGGACGCTCGGTCGTCAAGTCGGATCGTCGACATCCCAGCCAGCTGGCCGTTTTCCAACAGCACTTGGCCAGTGATGGTGTACGTCTCGGTCGCTGACGAGTCGGCGCTTGCCGTCAGGCCTCCAAGGGAGGTGCACACGAGGAGGGCCATGAGGAGAAGCGCGCGTCGGGCGCGGCGCTCCATGCTCATGACCCCCGGTGTGCGAGGTGTGCGTTTTCCTTGCTTCAGGCTCAGCTCATCGCGCCAATGTCAGCCGCGGTGATGCCGTAGTGGGCCCAGACGTGTGCGAGGTGAGGCGCAACGTCGTAGGACGTACCGAGTTGGGTCGCGTCCTGCAAGTTGAGGATCTCGTTGATCTTCTGGGCGCCGTACATGTCCTGGAAGTACATGGCCGCGTAGCCGTCGCACTCGGTCTGGTTGCTGACGTCCGTGGACACTTGGTGGGTCACGGTGTTGTAGCAGGTGTCGTTGGTGCCGGTGCTGTCCATGGATCCGTTGGTCCAGATGAAGGCGTCACAAGCGGTTGCATCGATGTCGCCCATCATGAA
>DUHU01000089.1:0-2740 GCA_013330765.1 Candidatus Poseidoniaceae archaeon
TCGTGAATTGTAATTCTAAAGGGATCCCCTCTGAAACGATGGGGTTCGGAACGGTACCCTTGCGACTGGCCTTCCCTCAACGGTTCAATGTGAACAGGATTCGTTGCGGATGAAATCCGCAGGCCTGAGCGGTGGTGATCACGAACGCTTCGGTCCGCGACGACGACGACGTCCGCCACCGCCTTCGGCTTCTTCGCGCTTGGCGCGCTCCTCACGGGAGGAACGCTGACCGCCACCGCCACCACCGCCGCCGCCGCGCTTCCCACCGCCCTGCTTGGCGATGTCTGCACGAATCGTGCGACCGTCGACTTCCGTGCCGTTGATGGCCTCTACGACCTTTGCGGCGTCGGCATCCTCGGCAATGAAAACGAATCCGAAGCCCTTGGAACGGCCGTTGTCCATGACCAGGTCAGCACCGACGACGTTGGCGTGTTCAGCGACCAAGGACTTGAGTGCGTCCACGTCGGTGTTGAAAGAGAGGTTGCCCACGTACAGTTTCGTTCCCTTGTGCTGCGGCTTGCGCTCGCCACGCTCACGCTTTTGATCGGCATCGCGGACACCAATGCGGCGCCCGTTGATGCGCTTCCCGTCCAAGCCGGCAATCGCCGCATCGGCGTGTGCCTTGTCTCCGTAAGTGACGAAGCCAAAGCCGCGCGAGGTCCCTGAGTCGTCGGTCATGACGACGCAATCGCTCATCTCACCGTGCGCGGAGAAGAGTTCGCGGAGTTTGTCGGTGTCCACACCACGGTCAAGCCCGCCAATGAAGAGGCGGCATCCGGGAGCGTGGCGTGGTCGACGCTGGCCGCCACCGCCACCGCCGGTATCGAATCGAGCATAGACACGAGGGCGGCCGTCTTCGCGAACGTCTTCGGCCAGGAAACTCGCTCGGGCAGCAGGTCCCTTCGAAAAGTGGGCTTCCGTGGCGCCCGTCCACCGCTTTCCAGAACCGTTGAGGGCGGCATGACCGCCTTCGCTCGTCCCGTAGTTGTCAGCGAGCGCACGGAAGGTGCGCTCACCGCAGGTGGGGCAGAGCATGTTCCAATCGCCGCTCTGCTCAGGGAGCATGGTCGAGCCGCAGTGGTGGCAGAGCGCGTGGAGGACACCGGAACCGGGGTCTTGGCGCATGTCCACACGGATCACGGGACTGGCCGCGGTGACGACCGCGCGGCAGACGTCCCGGCGGCGAAGGCCGTCGCTGACTTGGTGCAGGTAACGGTCCACGATGTCGGTCACGCGGAGTTGAGCGCGCAACTGCTCCGCGACGGGAGGAAGGTCCTTGCCTTCGACGTTGAGGATGACCAATTCGGCGTTTTTCTCGTTGACCTTGTCCACGATGCCGATGACCACGTCACCGACCTTGATGTCGAGCACGTGGTTGAGGGCTTCGACATGAACGGCTCCGTCTGCTGAGTGGACGTGCCCCAACACGGTTGCAATCAGGTCATTCCCGTGTACGGCAGTGCCGATTCCAGCGGTTTGGTCAGGATGGTCGCCGACTTTGGTGCCGGGCGTGACGAGGCTCGTCGTCATGAAATCACGTCGTGCGTCACCGAGGTGGCGCATGCGGGCCTCAAGGACGCTCCTTTTCAATGCGTTCCTCCGAGGCGGGGCGAGAAAAGCGACGGCAAAGCACCTCGGTGGTGCGTCGCCCGCTGCGCTGGTGGTCGTGCACCAAAGGCAGCCGGAACGGAGCACGAAGGACGTCTTCCGACACCCACCCATGGCTTGCGGCCAAGGCTTCCACATGACCGGCCTCGGCATGGTGCATGAGATGGATTACGGCCGCCTTGCTGCTGAACATGGCGTCGAGCACGGGCCGATCCGCACCGGCGGTTTGGACCCCCCAGGGCGGATTGCTGATCAGAACAGAACGGTCAACATGGCCCAGATCGGCGGACGCCCCCACAGACGTCACGACCACCTCCGCATCCGCAGCGACCTGCGCTGCGTTGCGCACTGCGACCTCCGCGACGTTGGCGTCGGCCTCGATGAGCCGGACGGCAGCGGCCCCCAGCATGTGCGCCCCCAATCCAAGGATACCGTTCCCGGCTCCAACGTCCACCACGTGCTGCCCCTCGAGGTCGCCGTATGAGGCGACGGCTGCCATCCATCGTGCGGCAAGATCACCTTCGGTCGCGTACTGCTCCAAATCGGAGCGTTGCATGGGATGAGGCTCCAGCGCCGAAAGGGCCATCGCCAGATGCCGGAGGCGCACGGTGTTCACCAGCGAGGCGGTTGACCTTGCCCGTAGCCCTGCTGGGCTTGTTGGGCCTGCTGAGCCTGAATCTGTTGCATGATCATGCGGATTTGCTCGGCTTCCGCACGAAGGCGAGCCAAGAGTTGTTCGCCCGGCTGCTGCGTGCCACAAAAGCGGCAAAAGCGGATGTTGTCGGGATGCTGCTGACCGCAGTTGATGCAGAAGCCCATGCGTCGGTGTCCAGCCTCTCGGGCTTCAACCTTGCTGCCCGGTCATTTCCACAAACAAGGCCCATGCGTTGAGATTGGCCGCCACGGCACGTTCGTTGAGGTCTTCCCACCGAGGGTCGTCCATCATGTCGCCCGGCTCCACGCCTGCGTCCATCAATTCCTGAATCACAGACCGGAATTCAGACTCAATCGGCGACATCTCGGGCTGAGGCGGTGCCTCAGGAACCGGCGGAGCGGGTGTTTCGATGAGGGCAGGTTCGGGGGAAGCGTCCGGCAGAGGTGGAGGCGCGGATGCCGCAGGCTCGTCCGTGAG
>DUHU01000089.1:3060-4051 GCA_013330765.1 Candidatus Poseidoniaceae archaeon
GGGCAGTGCGACAACCTCCGCTTCCGCCGCCACCATGTCTTCCATGGCCTCATCCACCCGTCGACTGACGTTTTCAAGCAGGGTCTCAGGGCGATCAGGACGTCCCACATCAGGCAGAGGCACAGGGTCTGCGGGCACGTCGGGCGTCACAGGAACGGCCTCATTCTCCGCAGGGTCTGGAGCGGAGACGTCGGCTTCAGGAACGACGGGTGGCGCGGTCGGTTCGGTCGAAGCTTCGGGAACCTGGCGCTCCAAGCGCCCCACACCGAGCACCTCGGCTTGTTGACGAGCGTGCTCGGCCGCCTGCCTCGCGGGCAAACTCACGTAGCATTTCCCGGCCAAAGCAGCCACAGAAAAGGGCAGGTGGTACCGTTCGATGGAGGGGAGGTCAGGATGACGGAACAGCAACAGGCGTTCTGTCTCAAACCGGCGCTGATTGGGCAAACCGAGGGAAAAGGGCACAGGATGGACTTCGACGGTGCTGCGCATCCAGCCCTCTCGCGTGACGAGGTGCTGCAACCAAGCCCCGAGGTCCGAGGAGGCAAGGTCCACGAAAAGGAAGGAGGCTGAGCGCGGGTCGAGGCCTTGCTCTTCGAGCAACGTGGCCTCCGCCCGTGGGCGATGAAACACGGAAATAACGGGTTGACCGTGTTCGACCAAATCCCCGTGCATTTGGTACAACTTGCGTTCCTTGCGCGGCATCATCATCAGGACGCGGGTGCGGCTGGCTGCAGGGTCCCAAATGACGCCCCAACGCGAAGCGGCCTCGCCAAGGAGTTGCCCGATGGTCGCGTCCGGAATCATCGCTGTGACGCCCATGCCTTCACCAAGCGGTGAACAGGCCTCGGGGTTTGAAGGGCTTCCGACGTTCAGGACCACAAAGTCGAGGCCAATTCAGCCAGGAGCACCACGCCGCCCGCCGCCCCTCGAATGGTGTTGTGAGACAACGCCCGCAAACGGACACGCGACGGCCCCTCCAATCGGACCTCGC
>DUHU01000064.1 GCA_013330765.1 Candidatus Poseidoniaceae archaeon
CCGCAGAATCCGTATTGCGGATTTGTTGTCGCACCGAAGGTCAACAAAGTCCGAGCAAAGCACGCTGCTTTGTTCGAACGATGACTCAGCAAAGTTTCAGCAACCGGCTAGCCACGTCTTCGAGGCTTTCCTGTCGGGCATCTTCCCCGCTCTTCTCAATCGTGGAACGTCCAACGACGTCACACCCGAGGAAGAGGAACTGGTTGCGCATCGCGGTGATCACGTACTCTCCACCTCCTCCCGAGGAGGTTGCAAGAGCCACAGGTTGGCCGTTGAACAATGCACGGAAGTCCTTCCACCTGGTGGAGAGCCACGTGATGGCGTTGATCAACGTCGGGGGCGCACCACCGTTGTATTCTGGTGCGCAGACCAACCAGCCGTCGGCCGCCTCAAGGCGCGCCCAAAGATCGTCCAAGGACGCAGGAGCGCCGTGCTCTTTGGAATGGGCCGTGGTAAAGACGGGCATGTCCATGTTGGCCAACTCGATGACGTCGGCGGCGTGTCCCTCCGCTTCAAACACGCCTGCAAAACGCTGTGCAAGGGCGAGGTTTCGGTCGCTGGTAGCGGCGAGGATTGCGATTGAGGCCATGGAGAGGGCTCCACACGCCGGCCTTTGAAAGGTCGCCCCATCTCAGGGTTCAAAACACAGGGCCGTGGACAGGTACCATGGACAACCTTGTGCTTGAGCATGCAGGCGAAACCAGCGAAGATTTCCTGATGTACACCAGCACCTTTTGCCCGTATTGCGTGGCGGCCAAGCGGCTGTTCGCCAGCAAGGGATTGTCCTACCGCGAGATCAACTTCGATCAACACCGAGGGATGCAGCGTACCGTCGTCAAGGAAACCGGGCACAGGACGGTCCCCGTGATCCTCGACCTGCGCGGTGAACAACCGATGTTCATCGGTGGGTTCGACGAAACCAACCGTTACTTGGCCTGAGTGGCCGAACTCCATCCGCTGGCCAAGGCCTCAAGCCACTCTTTGACGGCCATGTGATGCTCGGTCGGAATCATGTGACCCTTGGGATGTTCGATGAGTTCCGTCGCCCATCCGGCGTCCTCGAACAAGTGAGCAATGGCCCAGCCGTCCTCGATGGGAACGCGAACGTCACGCTCCCCGTGCATCCAAAAGAGGTGCTTCCGTTCCAATTCTTCCAAACGCATGCGGAGTTCCATCGGTCGGATGAGGCGGGTCCCCAACGCGATGACGCCGACGATTCGGTCCGCGAGCGGGAGGTGGAGCATCTCCTGTGCCATGGCGCCGCCCATGCTGAAACCCCCGACGACCAAGGGTCCTGCGGGAGCGTTTCGCGCCACTTCCTGTTCCAGCTGGGCCAAGGACGCGTCCACATCAAACAACTCGGTCCGGCTGAGGTTGGCACGCCGCGTCGGCGAGGCCGACCAATCTTCGTACCTCCACCACGCGAAACCCCGTCTTGGGTGGCGGAAGCGGCCCTCTGGGACGAGCAGCGTCCATCCCTCAGGAAGGATCGCTTCTGCAAAAGGCCGCATCATGGCGGACGTGCCCGTCATGCCGTGCATCATCAACAGGGTCGGCATGCCTTCACCCGAGCGTCCAGCTCTGCGAAATGGCACCTGCAAGGCGCACCTCGACGTGAGAGCCCCCGCCCTGCACCGTGGCGGTCAGTTGGTATTCACCGGACACGGAAGGAATGGAGCCGACCGCGCCGCGTTCAACGGAACCTGCACCCCAGGCTCTGCTCAATGGAGAAGCGCTGGTGTGGTCCCTCAGCACCAACGTCCCGCTGCCCCCCGATACGATGTCGACGTCAAGGTACCAGACCAGACGGTCGAACCCAGCACCAGACGGATGTCCATCGTCCATGAAACTGTCACGGAATTCGGCATCGCTGTCGGTGTAGATGTCGGTGAAGAGGTCGGTTGCGCGGAGGAAGTGCACCTGACCGGCGTGGTCGTCACCCGAGCCTGCGAGGACCATGCGAAGCCGGTCCACACCGGCAGGGTCGGTCCACGTCAAATCGCGCAGGAAGCCGACGCCGCCGTCCATCGTGTAGCGGAGGTCGTGACCGTCCGCAGAGGTCGCCACCACGGTTGCAACACCACGGTCAACGAGGGTCGTGGTGGCGCTCCAGTCCTGACCGAAGAGGGTGAACGTCCAGGTGTCGTCACGTTCGAAGGGGAAGGAAAAGACCAGCTGAGGAGCACCGTTCTCGTACACGCTCAGCGCGTCCATGGTGACCCGCCCAAGGAAGGGATTGTGGTTGACCACGGCATGGCGCATTGCTTCGCGCTCGCTGGAAATCCCGAGCATCCATTGCTCCTCGACCGGATCTTCGTCGGCCACCACCAAACGAGCAGAATCCTCACCGAACTCCGGGGTGACGAAGGTGTAGAGCCACCAGTCACCGACCTCCCATGGCGGAGCCACGAGGCCTTCCTCGGCTGCGATTTCGGCGTCCGTACGCGGCCCTTCCAAGCATCCTGCCATGGCCGGAAGGAGCAAAAGAGCCACCAGCAGCACGGCGCGCATGGCACCCCCACCCGGGGTCGTGTTGATGAACCCGACGCGAGACTCAGAGCAATCCGGTCGCACTCAGGCTCGGGGCGATGACGACCGCCACGATGGACATGAGTTTGATCAGGATGTTGAGGGAGGGGCCGGAGGTGTCCTTGAAGGGGTCACCGATGGTGTCCCCAATCACTGCAGCGGAGTGGGCTTCATCGCCCTTCTCAGCACCTTCGATGTGGCCTTGTTCAATGGCCTTCTTCGCGTTGTCCCACGCACCACCGGCGTTGGCCATGAAGAGCGCCATGAGCACACCGGTCACCAGCGCACCGGCCAGCAAACCGCCGAGGGCAGAAGCACCGAGCACGAAACCGACCACGATGGGAGCCACGATGGCAAGCGCGCCCGGAGGCATCATCTCGCGCAGCGCCGCCTTGGTCGAGATGTCCACGCAGGTCGCGGAGTCGGGCTTGACGCCCTCCTTGCCTTCGAGGAGGCCGGGAATCTCACGGAACTGCCGGCGAATCTCTTCCACCATGTCCCCTGCAGCCTTGCCGACCGAATCCATGGTCATGGCCGCGACCACGAAGGGCAGCGCACCGCCGATCAGGAGGCCGATCACGACCATGGGGTCGTCGAGGGTCAGGTCAATGTCCACGCCGGAGGCCGACACTGCGGTCTTGAATGCGGCGAAGAGGGCGAGCGCGGTGAGGGCTGCGGAGCCGATGGCGAAACCCTTGCCGACCGCGGCGGTGGTGTTGCCGATGGAATCCAAGGCGTCGGTGATGGCGCGGACGTCGTCGCCAAGTTCGGACATCTCAGCGATACCGCCTGCGTTGTCGGCCACGGGGCCGTAGGCGTCCACGGTCATGGTCACACCGACCGTGCCGAGCATGCCCATGGCGGCCATGGCGATGCCGTAGAGGCCAAGGTCGCCACCGCCCATCGCTTCGTTGGCACCGTAGATGCCGATGGCGATGAGGATGATGGGGAGGAAGGTGGACATCATGCCGACTGAAAGACCGGCGATGGCGTTGGTCGCGGGACCAGACTTGGACATCTGACCGATCTTGGGGATGGCACGGGGCTTGAGGCCGAACACCGGCTCAATGCCCGTGTAGTATTCGGTGACCAAGCCGATCAAAATCCCGATGACGCTGCCGAGGATGACGGCGTACATGGGTTCGTAGCCGGTGTCCAATTCAAGGACGTTGATGGCGATGAAACCGCCCACCCAGAACAAAAGTGCACCGATGAAGGTCGTGTTGCGAAGGGCCGCTGCGGGGTCCTTGCCGTTCTTGAGAACAGACATGGAGAAGATGCCCACGATGGAGGCAACGTAGCCAACGAAGCCCAGGAGGATGGGGAGGAGCACGAAGTGGCTCACGTCACCCGCACCTGCGATTTCAGTCGACCCTTGTGCGATGACCATCGCAGCGATGATGGAACCGACGAATGACTCGAAGATGTCGGCACCCATGCCGGCCACGTCACCGACGTTGTCTCCGACGTTGTCGGCA
>DUHU01000081.1 GCA_013330765.1 Candidatus Poseidoniaceae archaeon
GTTCCGTCGAAACCTTGGTCATTGAAGGAGGAAAGATACCGCATCTCTGCGGTGTTGAAATCAGGGGACATGTCCAATTGCAGTGCCCAACCGCCGATGGTCAAACCACCGGCATAGGTCCAATTCAACAACGGCGTGGTGTCACCGGCCGGGTTGAGACCCGGCAAAACCGCCCACGAACCGTTGGCAGGGCTGGTCGGCACGGGTTCGCTGGGGACAACGTCCGAACCTGGCACGTAAACGATGGTCATCTCCGCTCGTTCATTGGCCGACGCGCTGTTCCCGTAGAGGAGCGCGTTCTTCGAGACGCTGGTCGGGTTAGAGACAATGTCCAACATGAAATCGGCAGAACGGTTCTCGCGCATCGCGGATTGGACGGCTTGAGTCACGTTCCAATTGACAAGATTTCCTTGCCCGTAGGAGGAATCAACGGTGGTGGACGTCAGAAGGGAGCCTCGCTCCCATCCTCGCGCACCGCTGCTGCCCCATGCGTTGGTTCCGTCGTAGGTGGCCCAGGTCGCTCCAGCCTCGGTCCAATTGTGCTGACGGCTTTCGAAAGCTCCGATGACCGGCGACGCACTCGCCGGATTGGAGAGTTCCAGCGAAAGATTCGCGCTCTGGACGGCATAGCCGGCGGGCAGCAAGTGGCTCGTCAAATCACACCCGACGAGGATGGTTTGGCGGGCATAAATGTCCAAGGCGATCAACATCTCTTCGTCCCCGTTGTAGTTGTCCGACGGTGAGGAGGAGTCCACGTACGTGTCCATGCAGGCCGGCATCAGCCCGTCGGACGTGCCGTTGCCGTGGCTAAGGCGGAGTTCGTAACGGTCCCCACCGAGCCACTCCGAGGTCAAATCGCTGACCACAAAGGACGAGGTGGCCCATCCGCCAACACGGTCGTTCGACGTGATGGACGCCATGCGCCAATGGTACCCTGTGCCCGAATCGAGGCTGTCGACGCCCGTTGGCGTGTACCCCGTGGAGGTCGAAGAGAAAGCGGATGAGGAACGGCTGTCGGCCAGGAGAACGCGGTTGCGGAATTCAGCGTCCTCGGCCATTTCGAAGAGGAAATCGTGGCCGGAGAGCGGCGTCCAGAGCATGTCCGGCGTGGTGTTGCCGCTGAGGTTGTGGCCGCTGAGGTTCCAAACGGCATGTCCGTTGCTCGGTGCATCGAGGCTCGGGGCTGCGGGCCCGGTCTGCACCGAAGTGGTGCGGTAGGTGACGCTCAACGAGGGCAAATCAGCGCTGGAGCTTGCTTCACTGGAGTGGAACTCAGCAGCATCGCCGCTTGTGAAGCCTTCATTCAGGCCGCGTGCCGTGAGCAAGAATGAGGCTGATTCGTCGGCTGAACTGTGGAGATGCGCTTGGATGGCGGTGGTGACGTTGAGGTTGAGGCCGGTGTCCGACGTGGACATTTCCACGGCATCAATGGCTGCGTGAGCGGTGCTACGCCCACCGGAGGCCCACGTCTCCGCCGAGTTCGGACGGTTCCAAGTGATCACGCTCTGGTCCCAGTCAGGAGCCTCGGTTGCGTGGACCGAAACAAGCGGAGAACCGCTCACGGAATCCACAACCAAGTCCATCGACGCATCGATGACGGCGTAGTTGCTGGTCATGCCAACATGCTCCATGTGGAAGCGAAGGTGGCTGAAGACCTCCTTGTTGCTGGTCATGCTTGCCTTGAAGGTTTGAGCAGCCCCAAAGTTCGTGCCCTTCTGCGATTGCGACACGCTCGCGTCATCGACAAAGGAATCCGACAAACCAAGGTCATCGAGTTCGACGGTGAACGTCCCGTCAGCGTTGGCCACGACGTCGAGTTCGGGCAACACGACGTGGCCTTGTTCCCAATCGCCGAAGACGCCGTTGCTGTCCATGGCGCGGGCGCGCCAATGGATCTCGGTACCGTTGTCAAACGCCGCTCCTGTGGGAAGTTCGACGCTGCCGCCACCGGAGGCGTAGGTGAATGCACTCGCATCCGACACGGCGTTCAGTTCACGGTCCTGACCTGCGGCGACCAGCCACGATGAGCTGAGGCCGAACTGCACCTGGACCAGCGTGCTGCTGGCGGCCGTCCACGTGAAGGTGGGCGTGACGTCGGCCTGCAGAATGGGCGCGTGATTGACCAACGCCGTGCCGTTGGTCGGCATGTCGGGCGTGATCGAACCGCCGGCCGTGGTGGCCGTGGACGAGGACACCACGGTCAGCACCGGGCGTGCAACGGTAGCGACGGATTCGGAAAGTTGGCACTCGTAGGCATCGCCCGTGGCGGCGATGATCAACGAAAGGTTGCTGGATTCTGCCGCAGCCTGCTGTGCAAGGGCCGTGACGTTCAGCGAGAAGGTCCCGTTGGTGCTGGCGAGGAAGGGAGGCTCCCACACGCCGCGGTCTGTGCCGACGTCATCGACACCCGCGAGGCTCCAACTGTCCTGCACGTCGGACATGGCCCATGTGGCGTGGGTAGCATTCCACGATGGATGAACCCGAGCGGCGTGGAAGGCGGTCTCGCCGGGCATCGATGCGACGCTCGCGCATTCAAGATCCAAGATGGCCGACTCCACGGTCGACGTGGAGGTCAGTCCGAGGTCGAATTCCAGAAGAAGACGCCCTTCGCCGGTGGCGCCGAGGTTACCAAGCGCTGCGGTGTCGTCACCCTCGGAGGAAAGCGTGGCCGAAGAAAGAATGCCGACGTCCTGCACAGGCGAGAGTTGAGAGGTGGCGCGTGAGACGGCGTGAGTGTCGTCCAGTACAGCGGTATTGCTCATCATTGGAACGCCAACATCGGCGATGAGGAAGAGCATGACGAGGGTCAGAACGAGGGGAGTTCGTCGTGGGGCGGATGCGGACGTCATGGAACTCACTTTTCTGAGGATTTGGATGCTTATAGCCACTTGCCCGCATTCGTCCCTTTTCGAACGAGCGAAGGTTCATGGGCGCTCGACGGAGGTGGTCACAACCATGTCGGAACTGTGGGTGGAGAAGCACCGTCCACGGACGGTGACCGACATCCGGGGCCAGCGTTCCGTGGTGGAACGCCTCGGCGTCTACGCCTCAAAGGGCGAATTTCCGCACCTCCTCTTTGCCGGCCCTCCGGGCACCGGCAAGACCACTGCAGCCATGGCCTTGGCCATGGACGTCTTTGGCGAAGAATTCCGGCGCAACCTGCTGGAGATGAACGCCTCCGATGAGCGGAAATTGGAGAGCATCCGAAGCAAGGTCAAGCAGTTCGCACGGACCACGCCGTACGGCGATGCTCCGTTCAAGGTCATCTTCCTCGACGAGGCCGACGCGTTGACCAACGACGCACAGGGGGCGCTCCGCAGGATCATGGAACAATTTGCGGAAACCTGCCGCTTCATCCTCTCCTGCAACTATTCCTCAAA
>DUHU01000221.1 GCA_013330765.1 Candidatus Poseidoniaceae archaeon
CCAAATGGTGGTGTGGCTGCGAGCGTCTGCGTCGTGTTCTTCGCAGACCACAGCGTAGAGCTGGTCGATGTCGCCACTGGTGATGTGGTCTGCTCGGCGAAGCCGGCGCGCGACCGCCAAAAGGACGAGGAGTTGGTGGAGGTTCAACTCGTCAACCAAACCGTCCGCGTGGGTGCTGGGCAATTCTGTGGCGGCACGCTGCACGTCGTCTGCTCGCAATTCACGCCGTCCGTCGGATTCGGCGTTTCGGACGGCGGTGTCGAGCAATTCGATGGCCGCGCGTGCGTCGCCGTTGGCCGCTGCAGCTTCCGAAATGAGGTCGATGTGCGTGTCCTGCCACGAACCTGGGCGCAAGGCCAGCGTCGCTCGTTGACTGGCGATGGCCGCCAGTTCGTTTCGAGTGTACGCCGGAATCCTGAGATGATTTGAGGCCCCGAGGCGCGAAATCACCGCGCCCTCCAAGACGTCGAGAATTTGTTCTTGACTGATGAGGATGAGCGAGAGCGTGCCTTCGGATGAGGCGTCTTCGTCGATGCGAAGAAGGTGGTAGAGGATGTCGTTGCCCGCGCGCCGCAAGAGGTGATCCACCTCGTCAAGCACCACGATCAAGTGCCCTCGTCGGGCGGCGACCAAGCGACGGATGCTGGCCAGCAACTCACCGCTTGACAGGCCACGGTCTGGGTGGCGTTCGTCCATCTGCGCGACGATTTTGTGCATCACTTGCATCGTGGTGTTCTCGTTTCGGCAATTGATGTGGGCGACGGCGATGTCCCGGGTGCCGATGAGGTGGCGGGAAACGTCGTCGCAGAAGCGCCGGACAAGGCTGGTTTTGCCGCTTCCAACCGGTCCGGTGATCACCGCACGACCGGAGCCGCTGGCGTGACCAATGCTCGAAAAGCGGCCTGCCAATGCCCGCTGGAGTTCGTCCCGCTCAACCAGCTCGCTGGGCAAGAAATCGAAACCGAGGGGCGTCGGGTCCAGCAGGATGAGGCCTGCTCCGATGGCATCGAGGTAGTCCACCATAACGTAGCAACAACGACGACAGCCGTTCTTGAACATGCTCCCCCGCATCAGGGGATTTCATCGAAGCGATAGCCCTCGCCCCAGTCCTTCTCTCCAAGGGTCACTTCGAGCTCAAAAGGCGTGATGAGGGGCTTGGCGTACTTGACGGCGTCATCGATGGCGATGCGTGGGCATGCGGTGTTCACAAAGGCATCAACGGGGTAGAAGTCAATGAGTTCGGGGCCAACGTGTTCGAGGGCGAGCAAGTATCCCTTCTTGCCGTGGCGCTCCAACATGCGCTTCATGCGAAGGGCAAGGGTGCGGCGCATTTGGCCGGGTTTCTCACCGATGAGGATGCCATAGCGCTTGGCGTCTTGGCAGGCCATGATGAGGCCGAAGCGCTGCCGCAAAATGCGTTCAATCCGTTGGAGGGACATCTCCGAGGCTTCGCCCGTGTACGGGTCGAGCATGGCCAGCGGCTTGCCGGTGTGCAAGACTAAGCCGATGGGGTGGAAATCACCGCTGCCGAGGAAAAGGTAGTGGCCGATGTTGTCATCATCGCCAGAGTAGTTGCAGCCGAGCACCTGTCCTGGGAACGTGAGGCGGGCCCCGCCAAGCGGCACCGTGACATCGAATCCTGCGGCTTCCAGCCGTTCGCAAAAGGTCGGGAGAAGGTGCAGGTGCTGGATGGACCCCACGAGACCCAGCTTCACGTCGGTGAGGGCAGCAGTTCGGCCGACGGCGTCGAGGAAGCGTTCTTGCGCTTCTTCTTCCGAAAGCGGCGCTTCGGAGCCGCCTTCCAACCGTTGCATGGCGCCTTCTCGGTGGGCATGCAAGATCGGCAAAATGGGTTGCAATTCCGGGTCACCTTCGTAGGTGACGTCAATGAATTGGGTGGGCATGCCAGAATCGATGTTCATCTGCGAGTGGCCCATGTGGGCCACCAGTTCGACGCCCATCATCTGCATCTTATCGTGCACAAGGTCACAGGCGCCGTAGCACGGGTCTGCAGCGAGCACCACTTTGGCGCTGGTGTCGGTTTCGATGGTGTCCATCATTTCCAAGGCCTGCATCTTCAGACCTTCCGGGACCTGCAGCGCAATGAGGCGGTGGTCACCGTCCTTGATCCGCTCCATCAACTCCTCGAGTTGGAAATCGTGCCGGTTAAGGTCCATGGCGCTCCCAACACGCCGTCAGGCCGTCCTGTTTTCAAGCCATGCTCGTCGCAGGGCGAGTCACGACACGACCGTCGACCACATCCAACGCAATGAGGGCAGAAAGGTCCAGCGTCGGTTCCTCCTGGTGAAGGTCGGCCAACCCAGGGCCCTTTTCCACCACGATGACGACCTGAGCGACCTCGGCGCCGCAGCGTCGGATCCCGTCGATGACGGCGCGAAGCGTCCCTCCGGTGGAGAGCACGTCATCGACGATGAGCACGCGTTCGCCCGGTTGCACATCATTGAGGTACATCGCACCCTTGGAGTAGCCCGTGCTTTGGTCCACGACCACTTCGCCTTCCAGACCGTATGCCCGCTTTCGAGCGACCACCAAGGGACGGTCGTGCCCCACGGCCAGAGGTGCGGTCAACGGCAGCCCCATGGCTTCGATGCCAAGGATGAGGTCAATGCCTTCCCAGTTGACGCGGGCTCCGATCAGTTCGACGATCGCCGAGAGCACGTCGCCGTCGAGGCGGGGGACGCCGTCGGTCACGGGGTGGACGAAGTAGGGATACCCGTCTTTCCAGACGATGGGCGCGGCTTCGAGCGACGCCGTCAGCCGTTGCATGGCTTCGCGCATGGCTTCTCGTGGCCCAGATGGGCCTTAGCCTTGGCTCACGCTTCTTGGAGGAATTCGATGTATTCGTCTGCCTCAAGGAGGGCATCGTCGGCATCTGCATGGGGCTCAATGATGAGGACCCATCCGTTGTCGTACGGTGAATCGTTGATCGTTTCCGGGGTGCTTTCCAGTTCCCCGTTGACCTCGGTGACTCGGAGGGAGAACGGTGAGGTGAAACGGAGCGCCTCGTATTCTGTCCGCAGCGAGAAGAGCACGTCGCCTTCGCCGATCTCCTGGCCTTGGTCTGGGAGGTTGACGCGCAAGACCGCGCCGGCGTCGGCGAGGAGGAATTCGCTGATGCCTATCATGACCCGTTCGTCTTTCACGTCCTGAAACCACAGGTGAGCGTTCGAATATCGGCGGTTGTGTGCGATGGTGAACTCGATGTCCTCCTCGTCCATATCGCCGCGTCCAAGAAGCGGTATTTGAATGCCACCAAAGGCTCGCTTTGGCGTCGGCACATGCTTGAAGAGCCGGAGTCACGTGGTCCAACCGGGTGAGCCGATGGACTTCCTAGAAAGCGAAGAAAACGAGATGATTCGTGCGATGGTCCGCGATTTTGCGGAAACGGTGTTGGCCCCAACTGCCGAAGCCCGTGACCACGACCAACGTCCTCCAACAGAGGAATGGCAGGCCTTCCTCGAACTTGGTTTGCAGGGAGTCACGGTTCCCGACGAATACGGAGGAGCCAAACTCAACGACATCGCCGAAGCGATCATCGTGGAAGAGTTGGCGCGCGTCGACCCGTCCTTCGCCGTGATGTTTTGCGTCCACGTCGGCCTTTGTGCCATGACCATCAACTTGCACGGCACAGAAGAACAGAAGCAGGCCTACCTTCCACGTCTCGCCGCAGGTGAGGTCGGCGCCTATTCGCTCAGTGAGGCCGGTGCGGGCACCGACGCAGCCGCGATGGTGTGCAGGGCAAAGCTCAGCGATGACGGCAGCCATTACCTCCTCAACGGCGAGAAAATGTGGGTGACAAACGG
>DUHU01000267.1 GCA_013330765.1 Candidatus Poseidoniaceae archaeon
AAAAGAGAAGATTTCCGTGGTCGAAGTCAGTTCCATGGCCACGAACCGCGCGCCGCTTCCCGTCGTCCTCCCGTTCGGGTCCGTGGGGACGGTCAGGATGACCTCTGGCTCTGCATCGGTGTCGAGTTGAACGATGACAGGACCAGGGAGGCGCAAACGAGGAGCGTCCTGATCTGAATCCGTACCTGGAACCGGTGCCCGCTCCCAGTCCAAGGCGCCGCTGGCCCCATCCACTTTCCATGCCCACATTGCCCCGCTTGAAGCGTCGATGGTGGTCAAAATCACGTCGACGTTTGCAGCATCAATCTGAACGGCGGTTGGGTCGGACGGATGAGTCCCACGGTCAAGGGAGACCTCCCACAACGGTGCGCTTGGCGAGGCACCGTCCAAGGGCAGGGCCAACAATGCAGGGTCATCGGTGGATTCGTCCACCACGGCCAAAATCAAATCCATCTTTCCGTCGAGATCCACGTCTTCGAGCAACGGTTGAGTGACCGCTCTGTGGCCGGTCTGGGAGGAGGGGAGGTGCGGTGAAGGGGCGCTTAGGCTGTAATCGGCCTCGGACCACGACCACAACCGTTCGTTGCTGTGTCCGGTTCGAACCCATCCTGAAGCATCGCATTCAAGTTCAGGTGACCAAGCTTGGACGTCCAGTCCACTTGACGTGTCTTTGCTGACGATGATTTCTACATCGCCGTCTGAATCAATGTCGGTCACGACAGGTGTCGAACGTACGGTTTCAGAACTTCCAAGGCCGACTTCCCAAGCGACCTTCGCGTCGTCTCCGGAAATCAACCGCATCGTGTGGTCCGTGCCGTCGCTCGAATCGATGATCAGTGCGAACATGTCGCCTTCAGCGCACCTGCTGCTGGCATCATCGGGGCGTTGGATGTTGGCGGAAAGGTCCAGCACCAGGCTCCCATAGGTCGTGGTTCCACCCTGCTCGCTCCCGATCCAATTGATCACCGGGTCGTCGATGGTCCCGAGGACGGTGACGTTGTCCACGCTTCCAGTACCCGGGCCACCGTCGATGGCGTGAAGAGGCATGGTCCCGTTTTTGTTGGCGTTCTTCATGTATTGAGGCCAAGGTTGGGTTGGCGCCTCATCCCCGCTCCCAGCGGGAAAAATTGGGCTTTGTCCTTCGAACGCCTGTGGCTGCACCAACCCGATTCCGAGGGGGAGCAGGAAGGTCAGAAGCAGCAAGGTGGCGACCCCCTTCCCGTTCCACGAGGACCTAGGGTTGGCCTCCATCAAAGAGAGTGGACCGCGCGAGGTTGTTATGGGTTTGGTGCGGAGGGGCCGAAGAACGAGCGCCTGCGTCCCAAATGTTCGGCGCCGGGACCGTGTTCTTCATATACGGGTTGACGGACGGCAGGACGACTTCGGTCGCTCCTTCCAGAGGCATCGCCTGTGACGGACGGAACCGGTTCCCGGCCCGTGGAGTGACCCGGGGGGGGACCAGCGATGTACAAAATCGTCAGCAAAGAGGACACCATCCGCATTCCTGCGGAGTACATGCGCCGTGGCGCATCGCTTGATCAGCACATTGACCGCCTTGCCATGACGGCTTTTGAGGGCCGATTCGACGAGCAAAACCGGTTCGTGCTGGTCACCTCCAACCACGAAGCCATCGGCCGCGGTCGAATCATTCACGGTGACGGTGCCATCTACCAGAAGGTCAAGTTCGACGCCGTGGTGTTCTGCATGGAAGATTACGAAGTGGTCGAAGGCGCCGTTTCTGAAATCAACGAGTTCGGTGCCTTCATCCGCATCGGTCCGATGGAAGCGCTGCTCCACAAGTCCCAGATCATGGAAGACATGGTCGACGTGAACGTCGGCGCCGGCATCATCGAAGGCCGCTCTGGCGGCAAGCGCCTTGCGGTGGGATCCCACGTCCGCGCTCGCATCGTTTCGCTTTCCCCTGACACCACCGACCCACGCCGCTCCAAGATTGGTTTGACCTGCAAGCAGCCTGGGCTCGGCAGCCAATCATGGGAGAAGGACAACTGAGGTGAGATCATGCCTGTACAACCCTTTGCTTGCGGCGAATGCCACATGATTCTGGCCGACAAGGTCGACCAGTGCCCTCGATGCCCTGCAGCCCGTGTTTCCACGGATTGGCAAGGATTTGTCATCATCATGCAACCTGAGCGCTCTGAAATTGCGAAGCGCCTTCAGGTCAGCCAACCCGGGCAATACGCCCTGAAGGTGAACGTCTACTGAGGAGAGATTGCCATGGAAATCGTCAACCGAACCGAAAACAAACTTCTCCACCGTGTGGAAATCGAATTCCGTTTGAAGCACGCAAAGCAATCCACACCGTCCCGACAATCCGTGATTGAAATGGTCCGGTCCCTTGAACCCGGATCCAACCCCGGCCTTGTGGTGATCAAGGATTGCAACACGCGATTCGGCATGGCCATGACCACAGGTCGAGCCTATGTCTACGCCACGGCCGAGGCCATGGCGGTGGAACCTGCGTACATTCACAAGCGACACGAAGCCCTCCAGGGCGGTGCCACTGAGGAATCCAAAGACAGCGAAGGCGGTGAGGCCTGATGGGTGACAAGTGGCAGAAGGCCAAGGTCTCCAAGTTCGTGGTCGGTGAAAACGGGCTTGAAATCAAGGGCGAGTATTGCGCGGAACCGCAATGCGGCGACGGCATCTTCCTCGCTGTTCACGGCAACCGCAAATCCTGCGGTCGCTGCGGATACACGGTCATGGAGGACGGTACGGTCCTTCATGAATCGAAGAAGACCGAGTGATTACGCTTCAAAGGCGCTCCATGCGCCATTGTTGTCGAGGATCATCGTCTTGCCCTCGACCTCATGTACGGCTACGTCGACGTTCGAACGTTCGGTTCGCTTGAATCCTTTCGCACTCAACACCACCCGTTCCCGCCATCCTGCGATCAACCATGCTTCGTGAGTTT
>DUHU01000002.1:0-142 GCA_013330765.1 Candidatus Poseidoniaceae archaeon
GAGCGGCAGCGGCAGGTCAAGCGCCCTCCCCACCTGTTGGTCACGACCCCGGAGACCTTCCAGTTGATGTTCACCGGTCACCGTCTCAGGGCCTTGCTTCGCAGCGTGCAAGCCGTCGTCGTTGACGAAGTGCACGACCTCG
>DUHU01000002.1:453-2672 GCA_013330765.1 Candidatus Poseidoniaceae archaeon
TCGTTGACGAAGTGCACGACCTCGCGTCAAGCGAGCGAGGATGGCAACTCTCCGTCGGGTTATCGAGGCTGGATCACATGTGCGGCCGACGTGTGCAACGCATCGGCCTCTCCGCCACCGTCGGAAATCCCACAGACGTGGCGGAATGGCTTGCTCCCGGCCGCGGAAAGGCGATGGTGGCGGTGGCACCTCGAGAAACGGAACTCACGGTGGAGTCTGAACATCCCGAGCCTCAAGACGAAATTGGAGCGGTCGAACAAGCGCTTTCCACGCGAGCCCATGCCACGTTTCGTCGTCTGATCCGGCAGGTGGAACAAACCCCCCAAACCCTCGTGTTCGTCAACAGCCGGTCGGACGCCGAAACGGTCGGTCAACGTCTCCAGCAGATGGCGCCGCACTTGCGCATCGGCGTGCATCACGGGAGTTTGGCGCAAGACACCAGGCAGGCCATGGAGGACGACCTTCGTTCAGGTGACCTCGATGCGCTCGTGTGCACGTCCAGCCTCGAACTGGGCATCGACGTGGGAAGCGTTCAGCGTGTGATTCAGGTCAATTCGCCTCGTTCGGTCGATCGCATGCTCCAGCGTGTGGGTCGGGCCGACCACCGTTTGGGCGGTCTTGGGCGTGGGCATCTGCTCGTCTGGGACGTGGACGAATTGAGCGAGGCGGCGGTCACGGCCCGCAGGGCGATGGAAGCGGCCATCGAGCCCGTGACGTGGAGGAAGCGGCCATGGAGCATCGCCGCCAACCAGCTGGTGCTGATGGCGCACGCGCACAAAGCGGTCCCGCTGCACGAAGCCACCGCCATCCTTGCCGACGTGCCGCAATTCCCCGACTGGTCTCAAGAAGACACGCTGAACGTGCTGCGGGTCTTGGAAGACGGTTGGCTGGTCCGTGTGGTGGAGGACCCGACCAAGGTGCCATGGTGGCGATGGCCCGCTCCTGTGTGGGCCGAATCCGCCGCCATGTTGGCCGCCAAAGCGCAACATGTGCCCGAGCGGCCGGACTGGAAAACACCGGACGAAGAGCTTCCCAAAGACGTGCTTGCGTTGCAGGCACCCGTGCCAAAACGCTACGCAAAAGGATGGTACGGAACGGCCGGACGAACCCGAACGTGGGTCAGCAACCACTTGTCGATGATCCCTGACAAACACGCCTACCGTGTCCGTGACGCGGTCACCCGTCGCGCCATTGGCTCGGTGGACGAAGCCTTCGTGCTGACGCTCAACGACAGCGGAGAAGAGGATGACGGACGCATTGCACGCTTTGTGATGGCCGGGATGACGTGGCGTATCGTTGACGCAGACCCCGAACAAAGCGAACTCCTGGTCATTCCGACCAAGGACGTCGCCCAGGCGCCCACATGGCTCGGCGAATTGCCTCCGGTGCCCGAGGACGTCGGTCGTGACATCGGTCGACTCCGGCGGGCGGTGGCTGCCGACCTTGGTTTGCCCCTGCCTGCACACGAATCCTCCTCCGCTCTGGACGTGCTTGGGATTGGACAGGACGGTCCTGATCTGGCCGCACATCCTCTGGACGCCACGTGCCGGAGTTTGTTGGCCGAAGCGGTGATGGCCCACGTCGAGGCGACCGGAGATTTACCGACGGAACGCCGCATGACGATCGAACAACGCGACGATGCTGTGGTGGTCAATTCATGCCATGGGACCCTCGTCAATGAGGCCCTTGGCCAGTTCTTGCTTGCGATGGCGAGCACGAAAACCGGCTCCTGGGGTCGTTTGGTGGTGGAAGCCACGCGCATCTCCATTCAGGCCAGTGGCGTTGCGCCTGAGGACATCATCGAGTGGCTGAAGGACACGCCTCCAGAAGCCTTGGTGGGGTTGCTTTCCGTCACCCTCCCGAATTCTCGACAAGTGCGATGGCGCTTTGCAGAGGTCGCGAAAACCTTCGGTATCCTGCGCCATGGTGTCGACCCTCGGAAAATCAACCTCCAAGCCCTCATCGGGCGGTACCGCGGAACGGTGGTGATGGAAGAGGTGCTTGGGAAGCTCTTCCACGAACGCATGGACGTGGAAGGTGCTGCACACGTGTTGGAAGCCATCCACGGCGGTCACATCAGCGTCCACCACACCGCCGCGGGCCGCCTCGGCCTCTCAAACCGGGCTCGGAAGGACCTGCTCTTGCCGCAATGGGACAACGAAGCCGTTCGTGAGCGCCTGCGCTTGCGGCTGATGAACGAACGGGCGGTGCTCTGCTGC
>DUHU01000002.1:2977-3271 GCA_013330765.1 Candidatus Poseidoniaceae archaeon
CGAACGGGCGGTGCTCTGCTGCCTGAACTGTGGTCAAGTGCGCCGGTTCCGCGTTGCGCGCTACCCGGAGATCGCCGACATCGGACGGTGCCGGTCCTGTGGTGGACGGATGTTGGCTTGTGCGCGTGAAGGGATGCTGTCGATGCTCGAAGGCTGGGTGAAAAGCGAGGACGAGAAAGACCGTGGTCGCATGGACAAGAACGCGCACCTCGTCTCAAACCGAGGCATGGAAGCCGTGTTGGCACTCATGGGGCGCGGGGTGGGCGAAGCGACCGCTCAACGCATCCTCAGGAA
>DUHU01000102.1:0-154 GCA_013330765.1 Candidatus Poseidoniaceae archaeon
TTGGGTCAAATTGAGTTCATCCCGCATTGCATCAAGGTTGATTCGTTCTGCATAAACGGTCCTTCCATACCGCTTGGTGCCGTCCGCCATCAAATTCCTGACCAGGATCGGTGAGCCGTACAGCAAAGCATCCCAGTCTTGGGTGGCGACCACG
>DUHU01000102.1:457-2637 GCA_013330765.1 Candidatus Poseidoniaceae archaeon
TCCCAGTCTTGGGTGGCGACCACGTCAAGGTGCCCGCGCTGCGCCATGACCGCGGCCTGTGCCTCTCCTTCTGCGGCGGCGCCCACCCATGGCACGCCCAACAAGTCGAGCATGTCTTTCGTTTCCTGAACCATCTCAGGCGAGTAATGCATGATCCTGGCCGCCAATTTCTGTGCGAGCCGGTGGTCACCCGCCGCCCGTGCTGCCGCATACTGCTCCTCGGCCTCCGTCCGTCGCTCTCGGCGGGCGGCCAATTCCCCTTCTTTGAGCGCAGGAGAAGGGCCATCGAAGACGTACACGGGAACAATCCGATGCTCGAGCAAGGCGCACGTTCGCTGGAGGAAGCCCATCAGGTGGGCCACGTAGCGACCGTCGGGGGCACGCAGCGGCATGCCGTCCCCTTCGGGTGAGCGATCACGCATCGTGGTCAGAAATTGGAAGGCCGTCAGGAAGGCGTCGATGCCCACGCGTTTCCCTGACAGGTCGGGAAGGCGAACGCGTTCGCTGACCGCGAGGTCCTTCAGGTTGCAGCCCATGATTCCCCCTCGACCATCGCCCTTTGTGGTTCTTCGCCCCGCCGACAAGGCGTTGAATCGTCGGCCCCTCGCACGAGCATGGCCGGGACGGTGAGCGTGCTCGTCCTGCGTGGCGGCGGTACGGCGCTTGCCGAAGCCGAAGCCTCGGCGTTGGGCTTCCAGACGCTCGAACGTCACGGACGCTTGGCCGTCGGTCATCGTTCCGATGCGCTCGATTTCGCTGCCGGCATCGACGCGGTGCTCGACGGCGGAGGCGTGGTCCCGTGGACGTCCAACGACGTCGTCGTTTCTGCCATCGCGGCTGACTTGCATCCGCCCGCAGGAAGGGTCTGCGTCCGCGTTGATCGGCTCGGGGGACGCATGGGGGATTCGTCCACCCAAACCATCGCCCGAAACCTCGGTGCACGTTTGCACGAGGCCGGGTGTGACATTGACCTCGAGCGCCCAGAGCACGTGCTGTCCGTCGCTCTGGATGCCACATCGAACCACGTGGGATGGGGATGGGACGTGCCACGTGCCGCTGGCCGTGGTGTGGGCGCAAGGCGTGCCGGTGAACGCCCGTTTTTCCGGCCCGTGAGCCTTGGACCCCACTTGGCCCGAACCGCGGTCAACCTCGCCCTGGGCACGCGGAACGGCGTCGTCCTCGACGCGATGACGGGCACGGGTGGCTTCCTCATCGAAGGGGCCCTGACGGGACGCGAAACCTTGGGCATGGACCTCGATCCGGTGATGGTGGAAGGCGCCAACGCCAACCTTGAGTGGGCCCTCGAGGGTCGGCCACATCACGCCAAAGTGGTGCTTGGCGATGCGACAGAATTGAGCACATCGCTGCCTGAAAGCGCCCGTGGTCGCGTTGCTGGACTGGTCCTCGACCCGCCGTACGGTCGGAATTCACACGGATCGCATGGTCCGTGGGACCTTTTGGCTCGGGTCCTGTCAAGCACCGCTGAATCCGTCGGCCATGACGGGGCTGGATGCTGCCTGATCCTGCCGATTGCGCCTGTCCAAGCAGGTCCGGACGGTGCGGTCGCTGACACGACGCACGTCGAGCCAATTCATGGCACCTGGGAAGACGTGCTGAACCTCTTCGAACCATCGGCTTGGACCTTGCAACCGGGACGTTGGGCGGTGCGGGTGCACGGCAGCCTTGCGCGGCTCATCCTCCACGCAACATGCGCTCCTCAAGGTTGAGCAACACGATGGCGTCGTCGTCCCCCGGTGCATCAAAGCCGGCTGGGTGGGGGCAGCCGTCATCCAACACGGCCCTGTCCTCGTCGTTGAGCACCACCGGATACATCTGGCAGCCCTTGGGACGGAATTCGTAGATGCTGCACAGACCTGGCGCATCCACGTCGGGGGAGTCCGTCAGCAGGAAGGTGCACGCGCGAGTGGTGGCGTCGTTGAGCAGGGTCAGCACCCCTTCCTCGTTTTCCCAGGTGAACGTCTCGATCGCCTTGGCGGTCCGTCGGCCAATTTTCGCGGCTTCTTCCCGCGTCACGGGCATCGTCGTGTCCCGACAACACCGCGAGCAAGAGGCGGTCACGCACGGTAAACGGAGGCCCACGTGTCCTGCCTTCCACCCTCCTTCTTCAAGAGGGGTGGCCGTTACCCAAGGTCACAGGGCGATTAGGGTAGTCTGGATAT